>CAZANT010000260.1:0-3830 GCA_964486575.1 uncultured Burkholderiaceae bacterium
GCTGTTCGCGCTGTCGGTGATCGGCATCTTTTTGAACCGCAAGAACCTGATCGTGTTGCTGATGGCCATTGAGTTGATGCTGTTGGCGGTCAACATGAACTTTGTTGCGTTTTCCTACTTCCTGAACGACCTGCACGGCCAGGTTTTCGTGTTTTTCATCTTGACGGTGGCGGCCGCTGAGTCGGCCATTGGACTGGCCATTTTGGTGCTGCTGTTCCGCAACAAGTCCAGCATCAATGTGGACGAACTCAATGAGCTGAAGGGCTGATGGAAATGAGTCAAACCCTGTCTGCTGCAACGCTGCTGGCGGTTCCGCTGGCTCCCTTGGCTGGCGCATTGTTGGCCGGTATCTTCGGCACTGTGTTCGGTGGCAACCTGATTGGCCGGCGCGTCAGCCACTGCCTCACCATTCTGGGTGTGTTGGTGGCGTTTGTGCTGTCGGCGATGACGCTCAAGAGCGTGGCCATGGACGGTGCGCGTTTCAATGAGACGCTCTACACCTGGATGACGGTTGGCAGCCTGAAAATGGAGGTCGGCTTTCTCGTGGATGGCCTGACCGCCATGATGATGGTGGTGGTGACATTTGTGTCGCTCATGGTGCACCTCTACACCATCGGCTACATGGCGGAAGACGAAGGCTACAACCGGTTCTTCGCCTACATCTCTTTGTTCACCTTTTCGATGCTGATGCTTGTGATGAGCAACAACATGCTCCAGCTGTTCTTCGGCTGGGAGGCGGTCGGTCTGGTGTCCTACCTTTTGATCGGATTCTGGTTCAACAAACCAACGGCCATCTTTGCCAACATGAAGGCTTTCTTGGTCAACCGAGTTGGCGACTTCGGTTTCATTCTGGGCATTGGCCTGTTGGCTGCTTACGCGGGCACGCTCAACTACACAGAGGCATTCGCCAGGGCCGACGACCTCGCTGGCTTGGCCTTCCCGGGTACCGATTGGATGCTGGTGACAGTCATCTGTATTTGCCTTTTCATCGGCGCGATGGGCAAGAGTGCACAGTTTCCTCTGCATGTCTGGCTGCCCGACTCAATGGAGGGCCCGACGCCCATCTCGGCACTCATCCACGCTGCGACCATGGTTACCGCAGGCATCTTCATGGTGGCCCGCATGTCACCACTGTTTGAGTTGAGCGACACAGCGCTCAACTTCATCCTGGTCATTGGCGCCATCACCGCCTTGTTCATGGGTTTTCTTGGCATTATCCAGAACGACATCAAGCGCATCGTCGCCTATTCCACGCTGTCTCAGCTCGGCTACATGACTGTTGCGCTCGGTGCCTCGGCCTATTCGGTGGCGGTGTTCCACCTGATGACTCACGCTTTCTTCAAAGCCCTGCTGTTCCTCGCAGCCGGCTCGGTGATCATGGGCATGCACCACAACCAGGACATCCGCTGGATGGGCGCGGTACGCAAGTACATGCCCATCACCTGGATTACGTCGCTGCTTGGCTCACTCGCGTTGATCGGCACGCCGCTGTTCTCTGGCTTCTATTCCAAGGACAGCATCATCGAAGCCGTGCATTTCAGCCAGCTGCCCGCGGCAGGGTTTGCGCACTTCGCTGTGCTGGCGGGTGTGTTTGTCACGGCCTTCTACTCGTTCCGTCTCTACTTCTTGGTGTTTCATGGCAAGGAGCGCTACGACCAGAACCCCGATGCGCACCACGATGACCACGGCCAGCACGGTGACCATGGCCACGATGCCAAGCCCCACGAATCGCCTTGGGTGGTGACACTGCCGCTGGTGTTGTTGGCCATCCCATCCGTGGCCATTGGTTACCTGACGATCGAGCCGATGCTGCTTGGCGATTTTCTCAAGGATGCCATCTTCGTGAACGCCGAGGCTCACCCGGCGATGACCGAGTTTGCCGGCATCTTCCATGGCGCCTTGGCCATGGCGTCGCACGGCCTGACCACGCCGCCGTTCTGGCTGGCGCTGGCGGGTGTGGCACTGGCTTACTACATGTACATGGTCAATCCTGCCCTGCCTGCGGCGATCAAGTCGCGGGTCATGCCCATCTTCAACCTGCTTGAAAACAAGTACTACATGGACTGGTTTAACGAGCATGTGTTGGCGCGCGGTCTGCGCGGTCTGGGCCGGGGGCTGTGGAAAGGCGGAGACCAAGCCGTGATTGACGGGGCGGTGGTCAATGGCTCGTGGAAGCTGGTGCGTTGGGTCGCCAGCATTGTTCGCGGCGCACAGACGGGCTTCATCTACCACTACGCTTTGGTGATGATTTTGGGCGTGTTTGTGTTGATGTCGCTGTTTATTTGGCCCAACAAGTAAGTCCCGGAGAAGAAGAACAAAATGGGTTATGAATTCGGATACCTGAGTCTGTCGATCTGGACACCGATCGTGTTCGGTGTGCTGTTGCTGGCAATGGGTCGTGACGACCAAGCCAAAATCGTTCGCTGGGTCGCGTTGCTGGGTTCACTGGTGAGCTTTGCCGTCACGCTGCCGATGTACCAGGGCTTCAAAAACGGCACGGCCGAGATGCAGTTCGTCGAGAAGGGCGCCTGGATTGATCGCTTCAACGTCAATTACCACCTGGGTGTGGACGGCATCTCGATGTGGTTTGTGTTGCTCACCGCATTCATCACCGTGGTGGTGGTGATCGCATCCTGGGAATCGATCACAGAGCGTGTGAACCAGTACATGGCTGCGTTTTTGATCCTCAGCGGCTTGATGATTGGTGTGTTCTGCGCGCTGGACGGGATCTTGTTCTATGTCTTCTTTGAGGCAACGCTGATTCCGATGTACCTCATCATCGGCATTTGGGGCGGCCCGAACAAAATTTACGCGGCTTTCAAATTCTTTCTCTACACGCTGCTCGGCTCGCTGATGATGCTGATCGCGCTGATCTACCTCTACACCCAGTCGGGTGGCAGCTTCGACATTCTGGTGTGGCATCAGCTGCCCTTGGGTAAAACCGCGCAGACCTTCCTGTTCTTCGCATTTTTTGCTGCCTTTGCGGTGAAGGTGCCAATGTGGCCGGTCCACACCTGGCTGCCGGACGTTCACGTGGAAGCGCCGACGGGCGGCTCTGCCGTGCTCGCCGCCATCATGTTGAAGCTGGGCGCCTACGGCTTCCTGCGCTTTTCCATGCCCATTGCCCCTGACGCAGCTCAAGAATGGGCGTGGCTGATGATCGCGTTGTCGCTGACCGCAGTGATCTACGTGGGTCTGGTGGCGATGGTCCAGCAAGACATGAAGAAGCTCGTGGCTTATTCGTCGGTGGCGCACATGGGTTTTGTCACGCTGGGCTTCTTCATCTTCAACGACCTTGGTGTGGCCGGGGGCTTGGTTCAGATGATTGCCCACGGATTCGTGTCGGGTGCCATGTTCCTGTGCATCGGCGTGTTGTACGACCGGGTGCACTCGCGCGAGATTTCCAGCTACGGGGGTGTGGTCAACACCATGCCCAAGTTCACTGCCTTCGCGCTCCTGTTCGCCATGGCGAACTGCGGTCTGCCTGCCACCGCTGGATTTGTCGGAGAGTGGATGGTGATTCTGGGTGCGGTCAAAGCGAATTTCTGGATCGGCCTGGCGGCAGCCTCGGCGTTGATTTGGGGCGCAGCCTACACGCTGTGGATGTTCAAGCGCGTCTACCTCGGGCCGGTGGCCAACGATGACGTCAAAGGCCTAACAGACATAAACAACCGTGAGTTTCTGGTGCTGGCGGTACTGGCCATCGCCGTGATGTGGATGGGTCTGTACCCCCGTCCATTCACGGACGCAATGGACGCCTCGGTGGCCGAACTGTTGCGCCACATGGCCATCTCGAAACTGAATTAACCGCGCCGACTGCCATGATTGAC
>CAZANT010000261.1:0-3811 GCA_964486575.1 uncultured Burkholderiaceae bacterium
AACATGTTCTTCTCGGGGTCGAAGAACTGCTCGATGGTTTTGGTGCTGATCAGGCCATTGGCCTTGAGGTCGCGGTAAATCTGTTGCGCCAGCGCGTGGTTTTCGGGGGCGTCGGTGCTGTGCCAGTTGTCAAAGGCGATGTGGAAGCCGTCCAGGTAGGGCTTGCGCCCCGCAGCGATGTCGGCCACAAACTGCTGCGGGGTTTTGCCTGCCTTCTCCGCCGCGATCATGATGGGTGCGCCGTGGGCGTCGTCCGCGCAGACGAAGTGCACGGTGTGGCCCTGCATGCGCTGAAAGCGCACCCAGATGTCGGCCTGGATGTACTCCATGATGTGGCCAATGTGGAACTTGCCGTTGGCGTACGGCAGGGCGGTGGTCACAAAAAGCTGGCGGGGAGCGGCAAGGACGGTCATGGATGTTTTTCTGAGGGAACACCTGATTTTATGGGGCCGCTACACTTCGCCGCAGTTCAACCGTTTTCGAGAAAGCAAGCGCCATGGCGACCCCCGAGCAGCTGACCACGGCCCTTCTGGCCGCACTCCAGGCCGTGATAGACCCGAACACCGGCAGAGACTTTGTCAGCACCAAGGCCCTGAAGAACCTGCAAACCACCGACGGCGACGTGTCTTTTGACGTGGTGCTGGGCTACCCCGCCAAGAGCCAAATCCCCGCCCTGCGCAAGGCGCTGGTCCAGGCCGCAAAAGGCGTGGCGGGCGTAGGCAACGTGTCGGTCAACCTCAGCACCCAGATCGTGCCGCACGCGGTGCAGCGCGGCGTGCAGCTGCTGCCCAAGGTGAAAAACATCATCGCGGTGGCCTCGGGCAAGGGCGGCGTGGGCAAAAGCACCACCGCCGTCAACCTGGCGCTGGCCCTGGCCGCAGAGGGTGCCGCCGTGGGTGTGTTGGACGCCGACATCTATGGTCCCAGCGTGCCGATGATGATGGGCATTGAAGGCCGGCCCGAGAGCGAGGACGGCCAGACCATGGAGCCGTTGGAAAACTACGGCGTGCAGGTGATGTCCATCGGCTTCTTGGTCGCCCAGGACGAGGCAATGATCTGGCGCGGCCCGATGGCCACCCAGGCACTGGAGCAGCTGCTGCGCCAGACCAACTGGAAAGACCTCGACTACCTGATTGTGGACATGCCGCCTGGCACCGGCGACATCCAGCTCACACTCAGCCAGCGGGTGCCCATGACCGGCGCGGTCATCGTCACCACACCGCAGGACATTGCGCTGCTGGACGCGAAAAAAGGCATCAAGATGTTCGAGAAAGTGGGTGTGCCCATCCTCGGCATCGTTGAAAACATGGCGGTGCACATTTGCACAAACTGTGGGCACGTGGAGCACATCTTTGGCGCCGACGGCGGCAAGAACATGGCCGCTGAGTACGACATGGCCTACCTGGGCGCGTTGCCACTGAATATGCAAATTCGCGTGCAGGCCGACAGCGGCATGCCCACCGTGGTGGCCGACCCGGAAGGCGAAGTCGCCGCGATTTACAAGGCCGTGGCCCGGCAGGTGGCCATCACCGTGGCGGCCAAAGCGAAAGATTTTTCGAGCAAGTTCCCGTCGATCAAGATTTCCAAAGACACCTGAAACTGGGTCTGGCGGCGCCATGAATTTGCTCGCATCGCTGCGCTACCTGGTGGCCTTGAACGAGCACCGGCACTTTGCGCGCGCGGCCGAGGCCTGCCACATCACCCAGCCGGCGTTGTCCAATGCGCTGCGGGCGCTGGAAAAGGAATTTGGCACCCCCATCGTCCAGCGTGGTCACACTTATGGCGGCCTCACGCCCGAGGGCGAACGCGTGCTGGCCACCGCGCAGCGCATGTTGCGCGAACACGCCTCGCTGATACAAGAACTGCACAGCAGCGCCGATTCACCACGAGGCTCATTGCGCCTGGGCGTGGTGCCCACCGCCGTGCCAGTGGCAGCGCGTTTTGCGGCGCAGCTGCAGGCGCGCTGGCCTGGCATTCACGTGGTGCTGCGCTCGATGAACTCCCAAGAGATCGAGAATGGGCTGGACGGTTTGTCGCTTGACCTGGGGCTGGGCTTCACCGAACGGCTGAAGAAACGCGGGGGCAAGTTCACCGCATTGCCACAGTACAACGAGCATTACTTTCTCGTGCGGCAACGCGCTGGCCGACGCCGCTTAGCGCCGCTGCATCTGGGCGAGCCCATGGCCTGGCGCGATGCCGCCGCCTTGTCCCTGTGTCTGCTCACGCCCGACATGCACAACCGAAGCGTGGTGGACGCCGCTTTTGCCAAAGCGGGCAAACAGGTGCAGGCGGTGATAGAGACCAACTCCATCCTGACGCTGGCCCTGAGCGTGGTGGCCGGCCAGGTGGGCAGCGTGTTGCCCGGCGCTCTGGTGGGCGCGGTGCGCAGCTACGGCGGGCTGGAGGCTTTGCCGCTGGTGCAGCCGGAGGTGACCACTGCGGTGGGCTTCATCACACTGGCCCGTGCCACACCGTCGCGTGTGCTACAGGCCGCATTGGCGCTGGCCGTCGACGACAGTTGGAGCAGCGAACTGGCCACCCATAGCGGGTTGCTCGCCACACCCTGAGCCTGGACATCCTGTTAACCACTTCATTCAATCGTTGAATGAAGCCATGTGCCGAATCAATTTGACGCCACTCGCCCGCACGAACACAGTGCGGGCATGAAGCCCACCATTGCCACCGTTTCGCTCGACGAGCTGCGCGAACGTATCCGCCGCGCCAGAACAACCAAGGGCCGCCAGTTGGAAACCACAGCACTGGCCGAGGTGCGGGCGCTGGTGGGCCCTGCGCCGCTTCGGCGCGACCTGCTGATCGAGCACCTGCATAAGTTGAACGACGCTTATGGTGGCCTGCACAAACCCCACCTCGCGGCGCTGGCGCAGGACATGAAGATACCTATGGCCGAGGTTTACGAAGTGGCCAGCTTCTACCACCACTTTGAAGTGCTGCCAGATGGTGCCCAGGCACCGGGCCTAACGGTGCGGGTGTGCGACGGCCTGCCGTGTCAGCTGGCCGGTGCGCAGAGTTTGCTGGCCCGTCTGCCGGCACTGCTCGGCGTAGCAGATGGCGGCGTGCGCGTGGTGGCCACGCCGTGCATTGGCCGCTGCGAACAGGCACCTGCTGTGGCTGTGGGGCGGCGTGTGGTGGCCTGTGCCACGCCTGAAACGGTGGTTTTTGAGTCAAATCTGCCCCAAGCCACAGTGAAGCCTGACGATTCAGCTATCAATTTTGAACCTTCGAGCCTGGTGGAGCAGGGTGTTGCCTCGTCACCCAGCCCAGCCGCCGTGGGCTACACCGCCTACCGCGCCAACGGCGGCTACGCGCTGGCCGCTGCGGTGGTGAACGGTGAAGAAGACGCCGAAGCGGTGTTGAAGGCGATGGAAGATTCAGGCCTGCGGGGTCTGGGCGGTGCAGGCTTTGCGGCGGGGCGCAAGTGGCGCATCGTACGCGACCAACCCAGTCCGAAACTGATGGCAGTGAACATCGACGAGGGCGAGCCCGGCACTTTCAAGGACCGCACTTACCTGGAGCGCGACCCACACCGTTTTCTCGAAGGCATGCTGGTGGCCGCCCAAGTGGTCGGTGTCGAGGCCTGCTACATCTACCTGCGTGACGAGTACCACGACTGCCGCGCGCTGCTGGAACAGGCCATTGCCCACCTGCAGGCCGACCCGCCATGCCCCTTGCCGACCATCGAACTGCGTCGCGGCGCGGGAGCCTACATCTGCGGCGAAGAGTCGGCCATGATCGAAAGCATCGAAGGCAAGCGTGGCGAGCCCCGCATGCGCCCGCCCTACATCGCGCAGGT
>CAZANT010000262.1:0-3805 GCA_964486575.1 uncultured Burkholderiaceae bacterium
GTCGGTCGGTACCGACCAGCAACCCTTGCGGCGCCAGCAGGTGCACGCCGTCACCCTGCGCAACCGATCGTTGTGAACATGAATCACAGTCCGACTTTTAGAGCTCACCGCCCAGGCAGGGAGCAAGGCGTAGTGCTTGTGGTGGCACTGGTGCTGCTGGCCATCATGGCGCTGGTGGGTCTGAACGCCATGCGGGCCGTTTCGCTCGAGGAGCGCATGGCGGGGCACACGTACGACCGCAGCCTCTCGTTCCAGGCGGCAGAGTCCGCATTGCGCGAGGCGGAAATTCTGGTGGCCGCCAACCGGCCGGAGCCCGCGGTTTGCGATGACGGCGTCTGTCCGGCGCCACTGCCCACCGACACGCCGCGCTGGCTGGACGCCACGTTTGCAGGCTGGCAGTCGGCCTCGACCGTCAGCAACGCCGGTGTCGACATCACGCCCCAGTACCTGATCGAGTACCTGGGCAACACCTTCGAGTGCGAGCCTGGCTCGCCGTCGACCACGGCGGATTGCAAGCGCTATCGCATCACGGCCCGCAGCAACGCCGGTGCCGATCGCTCGGCGGTGATGGTGCAGTCCTTGTACGCCACCGATTGAAGATTCCAGGGAGTTCGTCATGAAAGCACACCGCCTCTTCAACAGCGCCCTCAAGGGCGCGCTGCTGGTTGGCGCCTTGTCGGTCCAGGTGTTCACCGATTCGGTCGACGCCACCGCCGCGCCATTGGCCATTCCATCGGTTCCGCTGGCTGCCACGGTGAACGCCAAGCCGATGACCATGCTGATCGCGGGCCGCGACCACCGGCTGTTCTACGAGGCCTACAACGACGCCGGCGACATCGACGGCGACGGGCAACTCGACATCCGTTTCAATCCCCGCATCCAGTACTACGGCCTGTTCGATTCCGACGTCTGCTACGAGTACAGCGGCACGCCCACCGCCAACGACAACGGCGCCACCAAGAACGGAGAGCTGTTCAGGCCGGTATCGGCCGTGTCGGACGCCACCCTTCGCAACTGCACCGGTACCGGGGCCGGGCAGTGGTCGGGCAACTGGCTGAACTACGTCACAACGAGCCGCATCGACGCGCTGCGCAAGGTGCTGTACGGTGGGTTCCGCGAGGTGGATACCGACGGCAACACGGTTCTGCGCCGCGCCTACATCCCGCAGGATGCACACAGCTGGGGCAAGGAATACCGCAATGTGGCCACGGATGGCTACAACATCGAGGACTTCACCTCACTCGCCTTGCCGACGGCCAACAACCGCCGGCACTTCTTTGGCAACCTGACGGCCACCAGCGGCGTCAACTGCAGCACGTTGTCCAACTGCAGCAACCGTCCGCCGCTGCTGCGCATGCGCACCAACGTCGAAAACCGTCGAATCTGGGAGTGGGCGTCCAAGGAGCGTCCGGTGCTGGCTGACAGCTTGTCGACGGGCAGTTTCCAGGCCGACAACCCCGAGACCAACTACGCGGTTCGGGTCCAGGTCTGCACCACCGCATTCCCCAAGGATTGCAAGGCTTATCCCAACGGCAACCTCAAACCGATCGGGCTGCTCCACGAATACGGCGAAAACGACGCCATGCTGTTCGGCCTGATCACCGGCAGCTACGACCGCCACATGACCGGTGGCCGTTTGCGCAAGGTTGTTTCCTCTTTCGCCAACGAGATCAACAGCAACTCGGGCATTTTCAGAACCGGCACCGACGCGCCGATTGTCACCACCTTCAATAACCTGCGCATCCGCGGCTTCAACCAGACCACGAACTCCAATGAGTACGCGTTTGCGGGGCCATACGCAGCGTCTGCACTGGCGCCCACCGAGGGGCAGTTCGTGGATTGGGGCAATCCCATCGGCGAGATGATGTATGAAGGCCTGCGGTACTTTGCAGGCGCCAATGGACCGCGAGCCGGCTTTGACAACGCGCTACAACGCACGCTCGACGGTCAGGTCGGACTCAGCAGCGCCACGTGGGACGACCCCTACAGCTCGACGAGTGCAGCGAGAGCGCCCTACTGCGCACGTCCCAACTTCCTGGTGGTGTCGAACATCAATCCGTCGTTTGATTCCGACAGGATGCCGGGGTCTGCCTTCAATACCTACAGCGATCCTCTGGGCAACCTTTCGGGCCTCAACGTGGTTACTGTGGCCGATGCCATCACCGGCATCGAAAACCGGGTGGCGGCATCGACCATCACGGGACGGCAGTTCTTCATCGGTGAATCGGGCGCTGCGAGCGACAACGCGCCCACGCCAAAGAACGTCACCAGCCTCGGCAACGTGCGGGGACTTGCACCCGACGAGCCCACCAAGCAGGGCAGCTTCTATTCGGCGGCACTGGCCTACTGGGCCAAGACCAACAACATTCGCCCCGACCTGACCACCACCAACAACGCTGCCAACGTCAACATCGACAGCTATGTGGTGGCGTTGAGCTCGCCGCTGCCGAACATCCAGGTGAACATCAACGGCCGCACGGTGTCGCTGGTGCCGTTCGCGAAATCGGTGGGTGGTTCCGGCATCAGCGCGGCGAGGACCAGCTACCAGCCCACCAACCAGATCGTGGATTTCTATCTGGAAGAGCTGACCCCGCCGACCAACGCCACCACCGGCGAGGGTTACCGTGCGGTGTTCCAGATCAACTTTGAAGACGTGGAACAGGGCGGCGACCATGACATGGACGCCATTGCGCGCTACACCATCGAGGTGGTGGGCGGCCAGCTCCGGGTGACGGTGGTGCCTACCTACCAAGCCGGTGGCATCCAGCAGAACATGGGCTTCGTGATCTCCGGTGTCACCGACGCCGGCGGCACGGTCCGCGACGGCGTGTACCTGGTGGCCCGCGACGAAAACTCTTCGCCGGCGTACTTTCTGAACGTACCCCCGAGCCGGTGGGCCGGCTACTGCGATGTGGCCACCATGCCGGCGGACTGCGGCACCCTGCCCACCATTGGCCAGGCTGCGCACACCTACGTGTTCCGGCCCAACACCTCGGGTTCCGGGGCAGCCCAACTGTTCAAGGACCCGCTGTGGTACGTCGCCAAGTACGGCGGCTACGTCAAGGAAGACGACGACAACAGCGCTGGCGTGGGCCCCACCCGCACATCCGAGTGGGACACGCTGCCCTCCACCGCCACCACCACGGGCGACGGCACGCCGGACAACTACTTCCTGGTGCAGAACCCGCTGTTCCTCAAGGCCTCGCTGCGGCGTGCTCTGGAGAACATC
Source organism: uncultured Burkholderiaceae bacterium (assembly GCA_964486575.1). Lineage (GTDB taxonomy): Bacteria > Pseudomonadota > Gammaproteobacteria > Burkholderiales > Burkholderiaceae_C > PCRC01. Next base: position 3,230 of record CAZANT010000262.1, read on the forward strand.
ACCAACAACAGCGCCAGCGGCGGCAACATCATCGCCAACAGCACGCGCCTGGATACCGACGCCTATGTGTTCCAGGCCACATTCAACAACAACCGGTGGGCAGGCGACCTGCTGGCCTACCGGGCCAACTCGAGCGGCGTGAGCGCCGTCCCCGACTGGAACGCGGCCTCCCGTCTGCCCAAGAACGCCGATGCGTCGCGCAATATCTTCTACTGGTCGGACAACACCGGGCCCACCAAGGGAGATGCCTTCCTGTGGTCCAACCTGTCGACCGCAGAGCGCGCCTTGTTCGGCACGGGCACGGCGGCCCAGGAGGTGTTCAACTTCATCCGGGGTTCCGGCACCAGAGAGTTCTCCAACGGAGGCACCCTGCGCGATCGAAGCCCGACCACTGCGCTGGCCGACATTGCCCATTCATCACCCGCGTACAGCCGCGACAGCGAGGTGGTGTTCGTGGGATCCAACGGGGGCATGCTCCATGCGTTTTCCACCCGGCCACTGAGTCCGAGCAACAGCATTCTTCCGGGCACCGAGCTGTTTGCCTATGTCCCGAGTGCGGTGATGCCTCGCCTGCGC
>CAZANT010000263.1:0-3802 GCA_964486575.1 uncultured Burkholderiaceae bacterium
TGCGGCCGTAGTCGGCCCCCTGGTTGCGGTAGTGGAACAGGCTGATGTTCCAGCCAGGCTGCATCAGGCTCAAAAACTTCAGCAACGCACCGGGCCGCTCGGGAAACTCAAAGCGCAGCACCCGCTCGTCTTTGGCCAGCGACGAGTGTCCGCCTACCATGTGGCGCACATGCTCCTTGGCCAGTTCGTCATGGGTCAGGTCCAGGGCCTTGAAACCGTTTTTACTCAGGTTGGTGGCGATTTTTTTGCTCTCGCCTTTGCCGTGCGTGGTGAGGCCCACGAACACGTGGGCTTTGCTGGAATCGCTGATCCGGTAGTTGAACTCGGTCACCGATCGCGGTGCGCCCGGCAGGTTGCCAATGAGTTCGCAAAAGCGCCGGAAGCTGCCGCGCTCTTCGGGGATGGTCACCGCGAACAAGGCCTCGCGCTCTTCGCCGACTTCGGCGCGCTCGGCCACAAAGCGCAGCCGGTCGAAGTTGATGTTCGCGCCGCACAGAATGGCGGCATAGGTTTCGCCTTTGGTCTTGTGCTGGGCCACATACTGCTTGATGGCGGCCACCGCCAGCGCGCCGGCGGGCTCGACGATGCTGCGGGTATCCACAAACACATCCTTGATGGCGGCGCAGACCGAGTCGGTGTCCACCGTAATGAATTCGTCCACCAGGTTGCGGCTGATACGGAAGGTCTCTTCGCCCACCAGCTTCACCGCCGTACCGTCGGAGAACAGACCCACGTCGCTTAACGTCACCCGCTTTTTGGCCGACACCGATTGCATCATGGCCGACGAGTCGTTCATCTGCACACCGATCACTTTCACCTCGGGCCGCACCGCCTTGATGTAGTTGGCCACACCGGAGATCAGACCGCCGCCGCCGATGGCGACGAACACCGCGTCCAGCCGGCCCTGGTGCTGGCGCAGCATTTCCATGGCGATCGTGCCCTGGCCGGCGATCACGTCCGGGTCGTCAAACGGGTGGACAAACGTCAGCCCCTGCTTTTTCTCCAACGCCGCGGCGTGGGTGTAGGCGTCGGAGTAGCTGTCACCGAACAACACCACCTCGCCGCCGAGGGCCTGCACCGCATCGATCTTGAGCCTGGGGGTGGTGGTGGGCATCACGATGATGGCCTGGGTACCGAGTTTGCTGGCGCCCAGCGCCACGCCCTGGGCATGGTTACCAGCGGAGGCACAGATCACGCCCTTTTTGAGCTGGGCCGGGGTCAGTTGCGCCATCTTGTTGTAGGCGCCCCGCAGCTTGAAGCTGAACACCGGCTGCTGGTCTTCGCGCTTGAGCAACACGGTGTTGTTCAGCCGCCGGCTCAGGTTTTTGGCCGGCTCCATGGCCGATTCGACCGCCACGTCGTACACCCGGGCAGTCAGGATTTTTTTCAGGTAGTCGGCCGGGCTCAGGGCCGCAGCGCGTGTTGGTTTCGTCATAGGTCCCTCTGCCACGATGATAGTGGAGGGCAAACTACCGACGGGCCCAAGAAAAAAGCCCCAAGTCTTGCGACTTGGGGCTGAATCCACCAAGAGGAGGTGGAGGAGACAATCGGTGCATGAAAATCACGCCATGAACAAAGTATATCGACGCTCTGTTGCAATGCAACAATGTTTTTAGGTGGACAACCCCATTTGTCGCGAATGACGGCAATAGTTCACTGAAATCCGCGTCGCCACACCCCCTTTGGGTACTTATTGATAAGGAATTTTCCCTATGGAATGCACAGTCAGTTGGACCGGCGCCACCGGCGCTCGCTCAGGCATGGGTTTTCTCGCCGAAACCGGCAGTGGCCACACGCTGCTGATGGACGGGGCGCCCGATGCCACGAAGCCAGAAAACGGCGGCCAGAACCTGGCACCGCGGCCGATGGAAACCGTGCTGGCAGGCACCGGCGGCTGCACCGCCTACGACGTGGTCCTCATTCTCAAGCGGGGCCGACACGACGTGCGCGGCTGCAGCGTCAAGCTCACCAGCGAGCGGGCCGAGACCGATCCCAAGGTGTTCACCAAAATCCACATGCAGTTCACCGTCACTGGCAAGGGCATCCCGGCAAGCGCCGTGGAACGGGCGATTGCCATGAGTCACGACAAGTACTGTTCCGCAAGCATCATGCTCGGCAAAACGGCGGTCATTTCGACCGGATTTGAGGTGATTGAGGCCTAAATCGGCCCAGAGCCCACGGAATGGCTTACAGCAACGCTATTGTTAATGTAGCGTTACCGCCATGCACGGCATTCGGCGAGGGCAGCTTCAGCCGCCGAGCCCACCCAACAAGCCTGTGAGTGGGCTGGCAGGTGCGCCCGTTGGGTCGGTGCCCGCGCCACCGAGCGGCAAGGGGCTTGCGCCGCCGCCCAGCAGGCCGCCCAAGCCACCGAGACCGCCCAAGCCACCTGTCAACGCGCCCAGCCCGGGAATGGGACTGGCCGCGGCACTGGATCCGTCGGTGCCACCGCCGAGCAGACCTCCCAGTCCGCCCAAGCCGGGCACCGGGCTAACCGGGGCGCCGCCGTCGATGGGCTGCCCGTCGTCGCCCAACTCGCCGGTTGGCTGGCCCGCACCGCCGCCCACCAGATCGCCGGGTGCTGGCACCACCTCGCCAGGGGAAGGCAAGCCGTTGCCCAGCAGGCCACCCAGTCCCGGAATACTGCCCAGCAAGCCACCCAGCTCAGGGGGTGCGGCGTCGCCTTCGCCGTCCGGGCCGGTGGGTCCCGCGCTGTCTTGGGGGGGCTCTGCCGGGCCTGTGGCGCCGGTTTCACCGGTGGCGCCTGTGGGTCCGGTCGAGCCAGAGGGGCCGGACGCACCGCCAGTAGCGTCCCCTGTGGCGCCCGTACCGCCGGTACTGCCGGTCGGACCGGTGTTGCCCACCGGGCCGGTGGCTCCGCCAGTCGGTCCAGTGGGGGCGATCACACCGCCGTCACCTGTCCCACCGGTGGCGCCAGTGGGGTTGGTGGTGCTGGAGGGGGCTCCGTCGTCGCTGCCGCCGCCACCGGCAAGCGCGCCGATGGCCAGCAGGCCGAGCAGACCGCCGCCGAGCAGCAGGCCGTCATCACCCACTGGTCCTGAGTCTTTTCTGCGTACCGCCACGGTGGCGTCGTTTTCGGGTTGAGGCACAGCGAACACCAGATCGCCAGTGACCAGTTCAACGTCCACCTGCTGCACACCGGGGGCCAGCTGCTTGGCGCCGATGACCGCTTCGGTGCCACCGGTGAACACGGCGGCCACAGGCGGCTTCCCGCTGCCTTCGGGCCCGGGGAACACCACGTTGGCGCTGCCGTTTTGGGGCACCATGACCCGGTCACCCACCCGCAACAAGCCGGGGCCCTCCACGGCCAGCCGCACACCGTCGCGCACAACCGTGGTGCCGGGCGTGGCGTCTGAAAGGGTCCCCACCTCGTTCGGGTCGATCACCGTCACGCCGACTTTGGCGGGTGCGGCCTGGGCCACCAACCCGCTGCCCGCCGGGTTCGGCAAGGAGTTGATCAGCGGTGTGTTGTACGACATGGCAGGCTCCTAAAGCGGCGGTGGCGGCACTTGCAAAGTGGCACAGTGGCCAGAAAAAAGTGGTCAATTATGGGCCGGGCCGGTGCAAAAAAGCGTGCTTTTTATCTACGGGTATACGGCAGGTTTGGCGGGGTGCGGGCTGTCTGCAAGCGGTGTCAAATCCGGTGGGCGACGCTGGTCATCAGTTTGGCGGCCGCGCGCATCAGCCCCTGGACCGGCGCCGGCAAAGTGGCTGCACCGGCGTGCTGGGCCTCGCGGGCATGGCGGGCTTCGTCGTCCTTCATTTGCGCAACGATGGCACG
>CAZANT010000264.1:0-3780 GCA_964486575.1 uncultured Burkholderiaceae bacterium
CTGTTCGGTCCGGTGAAGTTTGCCTACCTGCCGCAGGTGCTGAACAACCGCGAACTCACCGGCGGCAACGGCATGGTGGAGATGGGCACCTTTGTGGCCATCTTGCTGGGCAACGTGGCCGGTGGTTTGCTGGTGGCCATTCCCGATACCGGTCACCGCGACGTGGCAATCGCCTGCGTGCTGATGGCGGTGCTGGGCCGTGCGGTGGCGCAGTTCATTCCCAGCGCACCGGCCACCGACCCGGGCCTGAAGATCAACTGGAACCCGGTGACGGAGACCTGGCGCAACCTGAAATTGGCGCACGGCAACACCGTGGTGTTTCGCTCGCTGCTGGGCATCAGCTGGATGTGGTTTTTCGGCGCGGTGTTCCTGAGCCAGTTCCCGAGTTTTGCCAAAGAGGTGCTGCACGGCAACGAGCAGGTGGCGTCGCTGTTGCTGGTGGTGTTTTCGGTCGGCATTGGCATTGGCTCGCTTCTGTGCGAGGTGTTGGGCCGCCGACAGGTGGAAATTGGCCTGGTACCGCTGGGTGCCATCGGCATGAGCGTGTTTTCCATCGACCTCTACTTCGCTTGCCGCAGCCTTCCTGCGGCCGAGGTCATGAGCGCGGCCACCTTCATCGCGCAGCCGGCGCACTGGCGCGTGATGGCCGACCTGCTGCTGCTGAGCCTGTTCGCCGGCCTCTACAGCGTGCCCATGTACGCGCTCATCCAGCTGCGCAGCGCCGCAACCCACCGCGCCCGCATCATTGCCGCCAACAACATCCTGAATGCGCTGTTCCTCATTGGCAGCTCGGTCATCGCCGGCGCGCTGCTGAAGCTGAATTTCACCATCCCGCAAATCTTTTTATTCACCGGTCTGGCCAACGCAGTGGTGGGCATCTACATTTTTCTGCTGGTGCCCGAGTACCTGCTGCGCTTTGTGGCCTGGGTGCTGTCCCACTTTGTGTACCGCTTCAAGGTGCAGGGTGACGAACACATTCCCACCGAGGGCGCGGCGGTGCTGGTTTGCAACCACGTCAGTTTTGTGGATGCGGTGCTGTTGATGGCCGCCAGCCCCCGCCCGATCCGGTTTGTGATGGACCACCGCATCTTCGCCACGCCGGTGCTGGGGTGGCTGTTCAAGCTCGGCAAGGCGATCCCTATCGCCCCGCAAAAAGAAGACCCTGTCGCATACGAAACCGCGTTTGACGCCGCTGCACAGGTGCTGCGCGAGGGCGATTTGCTTGCGATCTTCCCAGAAGGCGGCCTGACAAAAAATGGTGAGTTGCAGGAGTTCAAAGGCGGCATCATGAAGATCTTGGACCGTGCCAAGGCCGACGGTATCGATCCACCGGTGGTGCCGATGGCGCTGACCAACCTGTGGGGCAGTTATTTCAGCCGCGTGGAAAAAGGCTCGGCCATGGTCAAGCCGTTCCGGCGTGGTTTTTACAGCCCAGTGGGGCTGAACGTGGGTGTGCCGGTGGCGGCGGACGAGGTCTCGCCGCTGGCACTGCGGGCGCGTGTGGCGATGTTGTTGGACCAACAGCGCAGCTCCTGAGACAGGGGAACCCGACGCGTTGCGCTGACCGGGACAGCCAATGAGGTCAAGGGTGTGGTTGAGTTTGTCCCAGAGGCCCACAAGACGCATGCCGTGCGGGGCGAACTCGCAGATGGCGGCTCATCGGTCTGGATTGGGGCGTTGGAACGCAAGGCGGTGGTGGGCCGGAGGATCGAAGTCAACGGCCCCACTGCGCTCGGCGTACTCGCCAATTCAGGGGGTGCCGGATGCCGCCAGCCCGACTCCGGCATGATGCGAACATCCACCTCGGTGACCGCCCTGGCTGCATTGGTCGCGTTGTCCAGTTGCAAGCGGCGTTTTATGCCCAGGCCGCCGGTTTTGGTGTGGACTTCGAGGCCAAGGTAGCCAAGGTGTTGTCGGACTTTTGTCTGTCGTTCGTTGACGGGCGAGACGGGTTGTGGCTGGTGATGGACGGTGCGTGCATCGAAGGCGCGATTGCCATCGATGGGATGCATGCGGCCGAGCAAGGCGTGCATCTGCGCGGGCTCATCACTTCAGACCAAACCCCCGGAACAGGCATGGGGCACCAACTGCTGGCGGCCGCGCTGGCGTTTTGCGACCACAAGGGTTACCGCAAGGTGTTCCTGTGGACCTTCGACGAACTGGCTGCCGCGCGCCACCTCTACGAGAAATTCGGCTTTCAGTTGAGCCTGGCCCGACGCGGGTCGCAGTGGGGCCGGGAGGTCAATGAGCAACTGTTCGAGCGAGCCAAGGTTGGTTTCTTTGGCTGAGATGTCGGGAGGTCACATGTGCCGCAACATCAAGCCCCGTTCAACTGTGAGTCGTCCGCCACCGAACTGGATATCCGCGACGCGTCGCTGTAGCTTGTCCGAAAACTCAGCGGCTTCCATGTGCCATCCACAGCCAATGCGGCGGCATTCGACCGTGCGGTGCAGGACGTCGCCGACGCCGCCAGAACGCTCATCGCCGCATTGGTAACCCGTGCCGAGCCGTGCGACCGCCCGGTGGCGGCGGACCGCGTCGGCGCCCGTTCCGCCACGCGGTTTGCCAATCCGTCTTAACAGCGTTCTACAGGCGCTGACCGAAAAGTAGCTCTTAGAGATACTTTCGGTTCATCAGATCCGGTCTTTTGACGAATCCCGCTGCTTTTTGACGATGTGTGCCCAGACACTGCAGACCTCTCAACAACACATGAGGTTTGTATGCAAGTTCAGATGCACCGTGACACCCCCGCCTGGCAGGCGCAGGTCTGGCTGTCGTTTCTCATGGCCGTGTTTCTGTGCGGCGTTGGCCTGTCCTGGCTGCCAGGACAAGCGATGGCGCAGGCGTTCATGGTGATGGGGTACGTGTTTTGCCTGTCCGCCGCTTTTGTGCTGGCCAAGTTCGTGCGCGACAGCGAGCAAGCCCGTCGCAGTGGCCAAACGGCGGACACGCCGTTGTTCAAGTGGGTGGTCTGGGGTGGCTTCGGCCTGGCCATGGGATTGACGGGTTGGGGCCTGTGGCAAATGCCGATCAACGAGACCTACAAGGCCTTTCTGGGCGTGAGCTGGCTGTACCTGATCACCAGCACTTTCACGCTGGCGAAAACCTTGCGCGACAAACACGAAGCTGACCGAGCAGCCCGCCGTGCCCACTCAGCCCCTGCCGAATAACCCCGATTCAGTCCCACCCAACCAACACGGGAGTTTCACCATGACAACACGAGTTACTTCATTTTTTGTAGCAGTCATAGCAGGTTTAACGCTGGCTATCGGCCCCTTGCGTGTCCAAGCCCAGAGCGAGGCGTCGGCATTGAGTGCGCTGCCGCTGGCGTCGGTGGTGGTGGCGGGCAGCGCCGCTTCTGCCACAGCGGGCGCGGTGTTGGCCATGCCGGTGGCTTTGTCGGCCGCTGGCGCCGTGCTGACGGTGCGTGCGGTGGAGGTCTCGGCGCGGGGGACGATGTATCTGCTGGAGCGGGCGTCCGACGGCGCGCAGGCCAGCGTGGCCTTGGCGGGCCGCGGCCTGGGCGCCGCATCGATCGGGGTCGGCACGCTGGTGACGGTGAGTGTGGTGGGGGCCGGGGTGGTGCTGTCGGCCGCAGGGGAGGTGATCGCCTTTGTTCCCAATGCGCTGGGCCGCGCCCTGCTGCACAACGAGCGTGTGACGCACTGAGGAGGCCGCCATGAACACGTCCAAGTGGTTGACCCGGCTGTGGGCAGGTCCTTGCCATGCGATGGTGCGCGACGACGGCGACGCGCCGCGCCGGCACCTGGTCCAGCATGG
>CAZANT010000265.1:0-3764 GCA_964486575.1 uncultured Burkholderiaceae bacterium
GGGAAAGTCCATCCTGCTCACTACCCACTTCATGGACGAGGCCGAGCGTCTGTGCTCCCGCCTGCTGGTGTTGGATCACGGTCGAAAAATCGCTGAAGGCAAGCCGCGCGACTTGATCGCCCAGCACCTGGAGCCCGACGTGGTGGAGGTCTACGGCCAGGGGGCGTTGGCACTGGCCGAAGCACCCGACCATGCTTCCTTGCGCGCATTGGCTGCGCGGGTGGAAGTGAGTGGCGAAACGGTGTTTTTTTACACCCAGAACGCGAAGCCGTTGCTGGCCGCGCTGGACGCCGTCGGTGGCCTGCGAACCCTGCACCGGCCGGCGAACCTGGAAGATTTGTTTCTGAAATTGACCGGTCGTCAGATCAGAGAGGACGGCTAAATGCAATCGATTTGGAGAGCGCCCGAGATTTCGTGGCGTTGGTGGCCCGTGTTCCTGCGCAACCTGCTGGTCTGGCGCAAGCTGGCGATTCCCAGCCTGGTGGGCAACATCGCTGAGCCCTTGATGTGGCTGGTGGCTTTTGGCTACGGCATGGGGGCCTTGGTGGGCAAAATCACCGTCAATGGAACGGAAGTGCCCTACATCCTGTTTCTGGCCAGCGGCTCGATTTGCATGAGCGCGATGAATGCCGCCTCTTTTGAGGCGCTGTATTCCGCCTTTTCGCGGATGCACATGCAAAAGACCTGGGACGGCATCATGAACGCGCCAGTGAGCCTGGACAACATCGTTTTCGCCGAAATGATGTGGGCTGGCTTCAAGTCGCTCTTCACCACCACCGCGATTCTGGGCGTGATGCTGGCCTTGAGCATCAGCCACAGCCCCAAGCTGCTGGTTGCCTGGCCGGTGTTGCTGGGGGTGGGCATCACCTTCAGTTGCATTGCGCTGATTTTCAACGCCCTGGCCAAGGGCTATGACTTCTTCACCTACTACTTCACGTTGTTTCTGACGCCGATGATGTTCCTGAGCGGCATCTTTTTTCCGCGGGAACAGCTGCCGGAGCTGGTGCGCCACATCTCCGACTTCTTGCCGCTCACCTGTGCGGTGGAGATCGTTCGGCCTCTGTTCATGGACCAGTGGCCCGCACACCCGGTGCGCAATGCGGTGGTGCTGATGGTCTACGCTGGACTGGGCCTCTGGCTGGCGCTGGCGCTCACACGCAAACGCTTCCGCGGCTAAGCCCGGCGCCAACCGCCGCGCTCAATGGTAGGCCGAGTTGTCCCAGTCCTGGTCATCCATGGCACTGGCCAGCGGTTCAGCATCGGCACGGTCTTCCGCTGGCAGGTCGCTGATGTCGTCACCAATCGTCGCCTCGACGCTTTCGTCGTACGCGGCCAACTCCTGCGGCAGTTTGACCTTGGCCACCTTGTCGAGGGGGTGGTAAATCTGGTGTGCCAGGCTTTCAAGCGCCTCCGAGTGGTTCATTTCGTACAGTACCGCCTCGGCGTTGATCAGCATGGCGAAGGGGTTGGCGATGTGGGCATTCAATGTCATGGTGAGCTCCTGTTGAGGGTGAAACGCGAAACAATGTGGCTGTCTGATGGGTTAACTTTAGGCTTGGTGGCTGGCAGCTTGAGTCGGGGCATAGCGAAATGATTTGTCAGAATTTCCCCTACACAACGTGCGACTTTCCCTGTGGGCTCCCGTCCTTTCGTGACGCAGTTCCGGTTTTTGGCAGATCGTTCGTCACGGTCCGGCTACAACCAAGGCGTTAACATCCGGCCCGCGCGCGCTGCGTTCCCGGCACGACCTTTTTCGTCAATCCCTTTTCCTTGTTTTTTGGAGTTCTCATGTCTGTTGACACCCCCATTCACACCGTTGGCATCATTGGCGCAGGCACCATGGGCAATGGCATTGCGCAGGCTTGCGCGGTTGCAGGTATCCATGTGGTGATGGTCGATATCTCGGATGCGGCGGTGGCCAAAGGCGTGACCACCGTGGCTGGTAGCCTGGACCGGCTGATCAAAAAAGAGAAGATGACCGCCGCCCAGAAAGATGCGGCGCTCGCACGCATCAAAGGGTCGACCCGCTACGAAGACCTGGCCTCTGCCCAGCTGGTGATTGAGGCCGCCACCGAGAACTTTGACCTCAAGGTCAAGATCCTTAAGCAGCTCGATGGCCTGCTCGCCCCTGAGGTGTTGATTGCGTCGAACACCTCATCCATCTCCATCACCAAACTGGCCGCGGTGACCCAGCGCGCCGACCGCTTCATTGGCATGCACTTTTTTAACCCCGTGCCCATGATGGCGCTGGTGGAAATCATCCGTGGCCTGCAAACCAGCGACGCCACCCACGCTGCCGTGCACGCGCTGGCCACCGCGCTTGGCAAAACCCCCATCACGGTGAAAAACGCACCTGGCTTTGTGGTGAACCGCATCCTTGTGCCAATGATCAACGAGGCGCTGTTCGTGCTGTCAGAAGGCTTGGCCACGCCAGAAGACATCGACGCGGGCATGAAGCTGGGCTGCAATCAGCCCATCGGCCCCCTCGCACTGGCCGACATGGTGGGCCTGGACGTGTGCCTTGCTGTGATGGAGGTCTATTTGAACGAGTTTGGTGATTCCAAGTACCGCCCCTGCCCGTTGTTGAAAGAGCTCGTGGCCGCCGGACGCCTTGGCCGCAAGACTGGCCACGGCATTTACCGCTATTGAGCGGTGTCTGGGACTTCGAGTTGCGCTCCGGCGGCACCCACAAGTGGCGCAGGTACGTTTGGCGTGAACCGTGCCCGCAAGTCGTCCAACCCCACTTGGTCCAGTATCTGGTCCAACCTCGCCGCGGCACTGCGGCGGGGGCCCCCGTGGCGGGTGGCGATGATCAACTCGTTCTTCATCGAGTGCTCCCAACCCACCAGTTCGGTCACCGTCACCTGGTAGCCGCTGGCCTCCAGTTGCAGGCAGCGCAGTACGTTGGTGAGCTGGCTGCCGAACTCGCGTGTGTGCAGCGGGTGCCGCCAGATTTCACTCAAGGGCGTGCGGGACAGTGACAGCGCCTTGTGCTGCCGCAACACCCCCGCCACCTCCGCCTGGCAGCACGGCACCAGCACCATGAAACGTGCGTTTTTGCTCAGGCCAAAACGGATCGCATCGTCGGTGGCGGTGTCACAAGCGTGCAATGCTGTCACCACGTCCACCTGGGCCGGTAACGCTGGGCTGGCGATGGACGCCTGCACCGTGAGGTTCAGAAATTCCATTCGCGAAAAGCCAAGCTGGGTGGCCAGCGCCTGGGACTTGTCAACCAGCTCTTGTCGGGTCTCGATGCCCACAATGCGTCCCACCGTCTGGGATTTGAAAAACAGGTCGTAAAGGATGAAGCCGAGGTAAGACTTGCCCGCCCCGTGGTCCACCAGCGACACATCGCCCCGTTCGCCCAGCACCTGCTTCAGCAACGGCTCAATGAACTGGTACAGGTGGTAGACCTGTTTGAGTTTGCGCCGGGAGTCCTGGTTGAGCTTTCCGTCGCGGGTGAGGATGTGAAGCTCCTTGAGCAACGCCACCGATTGGCCAGGTCGGATCTCTGGAATGGCCGGGCTGCCCTCAGCGGTCACGGCTGGGGCTGAGCGTTGCATGGGACGCTGTTTCGTTTTGGGCATGCGCTGCATCATAGGCCAGCGTCCAGCAGACGACATTTATATTGCGTACAAATTAATTGTTAGCTATAATTTTCGTATGGCACGCTCCACCCTCTCCGCCGAAGCCGCCCTGCTGCTGGACAACCAGCTGTGTTTTGCGCTGTACTCGGCCTCGCTGGCCATGACCAAGCTGTACAA
>CAZANT010000266.1:0-1623 GCA_964486575.1 uncultured Burkholderiaceae bacterium
CCTGCCAGCGCATGCGCTGGGCCCGCACCAAGGCGTAGGGCCGGTACAGGCCCAGCGTGATGGCCACCAGCACCCAGTTCAGCACCTGGAGGCCCACATAGCCCGGCACGTCCAGGTTGCTGCTGACCCGCAGCGTCGGTGCTGTGGTGGCGTTCCAGGCTATGTTCTGCATGGCCCCGCCGACCTGTGCCCCCACGCCCACCACTGTGACGAGGTTGAGCATGGCGAAGACCAGCATGAACATCAGCGGCGCCACCGCGCTGCTGGGCAGCGCTTGGCGCACCACCAAGAAGATGAAGCCCACCAGCGCAAAGCCCACCAACATCGCCAACAGGGTGAGCAGCGTGACGCGTCCCAGCAGCGTGAAGAACTCGCCCGTGCGCAGCTGCACGGCGCTGGTCTGCGGCCCCAGCTGGTAGTGGCTGTGCTGGTAGCGCTTGATCCAGGCCAGGCCCAGCGGCACGGCCACCAAGGTCAGGCCGATGTTGAAGAGCCACACCGACAGGGGCAGGTCAGGGGTTGCGCCCGCCAAGGTGCCAGGCGCCCAGTGCCACACGCACAGGCCGTAGGCCAGCGGCGGCAGCACCCAGGGCAGCATGGCTTTGTAGGCGCCGGCCACGCTGCCGGTGAAGCCAAAGCGCAAGCCGCGCCAGCTGGTGTGGCCCAGCCGGTAGCGCAGGCCGGCGCGCCAGAGGGCGGGCCACAGCAAGGCCAGCAGTGCAGCGGCGCCGAGGTAGACCACCGGGCTCGCGTAGCCGCTGGCGGCGTACAGCGTGAACAAACCCACCATCAGCACATGGCCGCCCAGCATGCGCCAGGGGTTGCCGTGGAAGGCCAGTGGATGCCCGTCGATCCAGGTGTGGGCGTAGAGAAAGCGCAGCTTGCGGGCCTTTGCAAACGGCCGGTACAGGCCCAGCGTGAGCAGCGTCAACAGCAGGTTGACCTGCCACAGCCGTGCGTACTCGGTGCCGGTGGCGCTGAAGTGCAGCGACGCAAGGCGCCAGGATTGGGCAGCGGGCTGAGCTGTGAAGTCGGGGGGGTGCACGGTGGGGTGAAGTGGCTTGATTGGAGACAGAGACTCGGAAGGGTGCTGAGGTGGCGCAAGCTGCACGCCCCAACACGAACCACATGGGTTGTGGCCAAGCCGCATCGAGAGCTAGCGAGACCGTGCGCCGATACCGACTTGGTGCGGTGAGGGATGAACTGGTGAATTCATCACCCCCGGTCGAGGAGCGCTGGGTGATCGGCGCACTGGGCAACGTGAGCGCGGCCTTGCGCGACGCATCAGCACTTACGGCCGACACAACCCAGCCCACATCTGAGCCGGGCATACCGTCTAGTCGTACAGGAAGAGGCCGCAATGCCTTCACTCCAAGGCTTCGAGACGCTGCAGCGCCCAACCCTGAGCCCAATGGACAGCCAGCGTGCAAGCGGCGAACCATGCGTAGCCTGTCGATGTCAGAGTCAAGACGGACCAACCTGCCAAGTGAAAAAGGGCAGCCACGACAGAAGCAGCGGCCACCGGGGCAACGAGCTCCCGTGCCCAAGCCAGCACGACGCGGCGACTACGCATAGGCTTGGCAGGCATGTTCAATTGAAATCGCCGCATGGTTGCGTGGGAGA
>CAZANT010000266.1:1633-3744 GCA_964486575.1 uncultured Burkholderiaceae bacterium
AGTTCGACATCAGTTGGGGCATGCCGCGACCGAGACCATGCGAACGCCGGGCCTCCCCCAGGCCTTGCCCCAGGCTCCGTGCGGCTTCTTGCCATCTTGAAAGCGGGCCACGGATGCCTGAGAGCCGGCTCGCATCCGCTGAATCGACATCAGCAGGATCTGCACCGAACAACTGGAATCACGCCGACCCATTTCCTTTCATTTCAGTTAATACGAGGCTTGCGCCCAGCCCCAGACGCGAATGGGGACTGGCGGGCGCTCCAGCGCTGCTTGATCAATCAACTCACAGGCCAATTTCGAGTACCAAGATTGAGAGCCTTGCAGCTGCCATCGCGGATGGACCAGCTGCTCTACAGCCAAAGCCTACCCATTAATCATCAAAACAACAAGATCATCAAAACGACAGTTGTCGTTCGATGAGCAGAGCGGCGCCTTGACTCAGCGGTAAGCTTGGCAATCGCAGAGACGCGTCAACTCAACTTCGGCAGCCCGCACTGAGCTGGGCAGCACACGGCAATTGGCGGCGAATTGCTTAGACCTAGCCCTCGCCAGGAAGACAGCGGCGCCCTGCCAGTCGGTGTGCGCCCAAATCCCGACCTCATCCAGTCGCTCCACAGCGAACTCGACGTCGGCACCCCACCGAATGCGAAGCCGCGGCGACCAAAGGGCCAAGCACAGCAGGGCCGCGCGGCGCGATGGCAACACAACTGCAGTGCCAAAGGCCGCCCGCCGGCCATGGCGAGACAGGTAATGAACCTTGCCTGCAGGCTCCTGCAGGCGGTCGGTCGTCTCACTTAGCAAACGCACTTGGATGGCAAAGCGAACGTCCGCTGCGAGTGACGCGCTGCTGCAGTTGCGTCGATGTTGCTCCTCTACTTGGCACCATGGTGAGCTGAGTTGCGACTCGTTCGTGCAGGGCAACCTTGCTTCCAAAGGGCGGACCCAAGCCTTTGGGCACAAGTCAGCCAGCACCGGCTCGGCTGTGGCTACTGCCCTTCGCGGCAACTTCGCCCTTGTCAATGAACTTTGCCCATCGTTAGCCATTTCTGACCCCGCAGTGAACCATCCTCAAAGCGCAATTCGCCTTCACGAAGTGCACGCTCATCACGACATGTTGAGACTTGTCGACAACCGCAGTTGTGACGCCCCAACCCACCCCCGTGCTTTCCGGCCCCGACGGGATCACCACAAGTTCTCAGTCATCCACATCGCGAGCTCCTCAGCGCCCGAGGCCGCATCAATCTCCATGAATGCGTTCGCCGCCTGCGAGCCGTTGAACGCGTGCAGTGCCACGCCGTCATCGCGCAGCTGCGCAATACCAAAACGACCAGGATCCACCGTCGCCGCATGGCCGACCGCTGAGCGCAAGCCGTCCGTCAACCCAGCTAGCTCAGAACGGTTTGGAGTGGACGCAAGCGTTGCAACCGCGCAGCCCCAGCGCTTGAGTTGCCATGCCAAGATTGCTTGCGCAGCTAGCAGCTGGTGCCCAAAGCCCGTCGACACAACCAGTACGAGAGGCCAACCCGCGGCAGGCATGGCACCCTTCGGCAACTGAATTGACGGGGCCTGACGGCCGCGCAACTCAGTCTTCAACGCCACGGCGGTGGGCATCCAGTTGATCGCGCTTGGGACTTGGGGGCTCAGTTTCAGAACATTCATGGTGCCGACTCCGTAGGCTGCTTGACTCGTCGAACCCGCTTCAGGGGCCACACCTTGTTTAACGAGCGCGCACCGGGGTGTCCCTCACACCTGACGAACTTTTTGTGAAGATTTGGCAAGCTCTGAGCCAGCCTGCCTTGTCGGATAACTTGTGAACTGTCCGAATCTGCGAAGTTCGCCACCAACGGTTGAAGTAAGCCTGGCGGCGGCGAGTCGCCAGAGCGGCCCTAAGACGATCAGTGCCCATTCACGATGCTGGACATGTCGTCGGCGCACTGAGCCCGTATCGACTGGCTAAGCCGCCCGGACATAAGCAGCTACTGAGGGCACATAGCCACAGCATCGCCACAACACTTGCCGTGCCAAACAACGACCGCACAGCCAGCCCCATTGACGAATCGTGGCTGTTGAACGGCCCCGATACCACTGCACCATCGAAAGCGTGTTGGGCC
>CAZANT010000267.1:0-3729 GCA_964486575.1 uncultured Burkholderiaceae bacterium
CGCCAGGTTGTAGACCTCGGTAGGCTCACTTTGATGGACCGCGCGGAGGAGCGAGCCCAGGTCGGTCATGTCACCGTCAATCAGGTCGACCTGCTGATCGATTCCCAGCTCACGGAGCCGCCACAGGCTGTCGCTCGAACGCCGCGGCAACAGACCGGCGACTTGGTAGCCCTTGTCCAGCAGCCACTTGCTCAGGTAAGCACCGTCTTGCCCAGTGATGCCTGTGATCAATGCAGATTTCTTCATTTTTTGAGTTCCTGTGTCCAGTATTCCAGCAGCTGTTGTAGGGTCGCGTCGAGGCTGTAAACAGGCGACCAGCCTGTTTCCGACACGATCTTGCGTGGGTCACCACGCATGCGCCGCTGCTCGGTGGGACGCAACCGGGCGGGGTCGTGGTCTGCGCTGGCCCGGATATTGGCCAGCCGCATCAGGTCGTCCAGCGCCTGCCCGAGGCGGTACTCGCGACCCGAGCAGACATTGTAAATTTCCCCTGACCGGGCATGGCGAAACAACGCCAGGTAAGCCGCTACCACATCGCGCACATCCGAAAAGTCTCGGGTCACATCCAAGTCGCCGGTCACGATGCGGGGTGACTGACGCCCAGCAGCAATTTCGGCCACCGCTCTGGCAAAAACAGGCAACGCGAATTGGGTGCTCTGGCCCGCACCGGTATGGTTGAATGGTCGAGCGATCACAACGTCGAGTGGCCAGGTGCGCGCCCACTGAAGGCACAGCATTTCTGCAGCCAGCTTGCTTGTGGCATACGGGTTTCGTGGGGCGGGCGAACGTGACTCCTGGACTGGCAGGTCAGCCTCCGGCACAGCCCCATACACGTCGGCGCTGCTCACATACAGCAGCCGACCGCTAAACCGCGACACCGTTAACGCGTTCAACAAGTTGGCTGTTCCCACGGCGTTCACAATCAAGGTCTCGGCGGGATTGGCCATGGCGGTGGGCACATGGCTTTGCGCGGCGAGGTGAATGACCCAATCTGGACGGTGCCTGGCCAGCAGGTCGCTGAGCGAGCCTGCGTCACGCATGTCATAGGGCAGCTCCGGCACACACCATTGCACGTCCTGGTCTTGAGTCGAGTCGCGCAAATACCGGGCCATGGTCTGGCCGACAAACCCGTTGTGGCCTGTCGCCAACAGCTTCTTCGTCAATTAATAACCGCACATCGTTGATTTCACTGGGGCTGAAGTCTATCCGTGTCGGCGTATGCTTGAATCTGACCATCCAAGACGCATCATGAAATCCAGTCGTACTGCCGCTGAATCAGAAGCCCTGTTAGCGCGCCTGCCGCTGCTGCAGGGTGTCGACCAGGCCACGCTGTCGCGTGTGGCAGCGAGTGTGATGTGGCGCGATGTGAAAAAGAAGGAATCGGCAATCCTGAAGGGCTCTGCGGGCGATCACCTGATGTTCTTGATCAGCGGCCGCATGCAGGTCCTGGATATCACCGAAAGTGGCCGCGAGATCGGCCTGAATCTACTCGTGGCGGGTGATTACTTTGGTGAACTCGCCGTGATTGACGACTTGCCGCGCTCCGCTTCCGTGATCGCGATGGAAGCCTCCTTGGTTGCGTTTTTGCCCAAGGCACAGTCGCTGGCCTTGTTTCACCAGAACGCGCTGGTAGCGGAGCGTGTGATCCGGGGGCTTGCAAAAAAACTCCGCACCGCGTCTGTCTACCAGACCATTCTTTGCCTGCCCAACGCGTCGCAGCGCGTATTTGCCCTGCTGCAACGGCTCTGCGCGACTGCACCTGGCGGACTGGTAGTGGTGGAACATGCACCGAAACAACAGGAGCTGGCCATCATGGCCAACACCAGCCGCGAAACGGTTTCGCGTGCGGTCAAGGTGTTGCTGGACCGCGGCATCGTGGAAAAAGACAACCATCGGCTGATCATCAGAAAGCCGGACGCGCTTCGCAGCCTCTCAAACCATGACACCGAGCCGCGCAGCCACGCCAACTGATGTTGCGCTGGGCCAGGAAAAAGACCGAACGGGCGGTCAGGCAGACAACAGCCCGTCGTAGAGGGCGCGGTAACGGCCCGCCATCTCGTCGGCCGTGAAATACCGCTCGTAACGCTGCCGCGCTGCGCGGCCCATGCGCATGGCTTCGTCCGGGTTGGACCGCAACTGGTTCATGGCACCCGCCAGTGCATCGGGATCTTCAGGCGGCACGGTCAAGCCGGTTTCACCATGGCGGTTGATGAAGGTAGTGCCGGTTCCGATCTCGCAGCTGACCATGGGCAACCCGTGGCTGGCGGCTTCGACCAGGGACATGCCGAAGGCCTCCGAGCGCAAATGTGACGGGAACACAAAAGCGAAGGCCAGCTGGAACAGCGCCGTCTTGTCCTCATCGCTGACTTCGCCAACAAAATGAACATGGCGAACACCCAGGGCAGCGGCCTGAGCGACCAAGGCCCTGTGCTCTGGGCCATGGCCCACAATGACAACGGGGTGCAGTGTGCGCGCCGCCGCCTGCACGAGGGTGTGGAGTCCTTTGTAATAGCGCAGGACGCCGACAAAGAGGAAGAATCCCTGCCCGAGCCGCTCACGCCAGCGGGCCAGCGTCGCATCACCCAGCGGGTACGTGCCCACTTCGCTCAGACCATTGGGGATGACATCGACCGTTCGGCCCAGTTGCGCCAGTACCGGGCTGGTTTTCAGGTAATTCGGAGAAGTCGCCACCACCCGGTCCACCGACCGCAGGAAACGCAGCATCAATGGACGGTACACCTCCAGCAGCAGTTTCTGCCGAACCACATCCGACTGGTAGGTCACTACGCTTGGGCGCATCGAGCCAGACAACATGTGCAGCAGGTCGGAGAACGGCCAGGGAAACTGGTAGTGAACAATATCGGCCCATGCCAGTTGGGCACGGAAAGCAGACATCGCTCGCCATGAGAACGGGGTGGAGGCCCATTGGGCGGTGTACCGACAACGCACCACCGTGGCTTCTGGACGGTCGATCAGCCCGGGTTCTGCGTCCGGGCTCATGACGAACATCCGGTTGTCGACACCCTGCGCTTTCAGCGCGCAGGCGAGCTGACGCATGACCTGCTCCACACCGCCCAGGGTGTCCGGGTAGTAGGTCTTGTAGACGTGCAGGACGCGGAGGCCCTGGCGCCCCTTGCGATCCGGTGCTTGGCGGGTCGACCTGTTCAAGGGCTGGAAAACATGGGTTGACCTTGCGGCCCCACCGCAAGATAACCTTCCATCTGGGCCAAGTCCTCTGGCTGCAACAGCCCCGCAGCGGAGCGCAGTCGGAGCCACGCCTGAAGGTAGGTGAACCGCGCCTGGGCCAAGTCGCGCTCGACCGTGTATTTGCGCTGCTCGGCGTTCAGCACATCGAGTGTCACACGCACACCGCCCAGGACGCTTTTGCGCGTGGCTTCGATCAGCAGCGTGGCAGAGTCCAGCGCGCGGCTTAGCGCTTCGATTCGTTGTGCACCGCCTTGCAGCGCGTTGAATTGCCGACGCAGTTCTACCGCCACTTCTTGTGTGATGTCGGCCAGCTCAGCGTCAGCACGGCCCAAGGTGGCCTCGCTCTGGCGGATCTGAGCACTGGTCCGCCCGCCCGCATACAAGGGAACATTCAGCTGCAGCCCAATGCTTTTCTGCGAGTTGATCTGGTTGATGGTGTTGATCGACTCGGACTCGCTGCGGCTGACGCTGGCAGTCAGATCCTGCCGGGGATAGTGGCCTGCTTCCGCAATGGCGAGCTGT
>CAZANT010000268.1:0-3726 GCA_964486575.1 uncultured Burkholderiaceae bacterium
CGGCCGACGTGCTGGTGCAGCACATCGCCAAAAAAGAAGGCGGCTTCGACAAGCTCAAGGGTAAAAAAGTGGCGCTCGTCTACCACGACAGCCCTTACGGCAAAGAGCCCATCCCTCTGCTGCAAGAGCGCGCCGCAGCCCACGGCTTCAGCCTGCAACTGCTGCCTGTGACCCACCCTGGCGTGGAACAGAAAGCCGCCTGGCTGCAAGTACGCCAGGCACGTCCTGACTACGTGTTCCTGTGGGGCTGGGGCGTGATGAACTCCACGGCCTTGAAGGAAGCCCAGGCCACCGGCTACCCACGTGAAAAAATGTACGGCGTATGGTGGGCAGGTGCCGAGCCTGACGTCCGCGACGTGGGTGACGCGGCCAAAGGCTACAACGCACTGGCGCTTCAGCATGGCCCCGCTTACGACGCCAAGATTGTGAAAGAGATTCTGGACACCTTGCACGCCAAGGGCCAGGGCACCGGTCCGAAAGAAGAAGTCGGCCAGGTTTTGTACATGCGCGGCCTGTTCGGCGCCTTTCTCGCGGTCGAGGGCGTGAAGCGCGCTCAAGAGCGTTACGGCAAGGGCAAACACATGAATGGCGAGCAAGTACGTTGGGGTTATGAGAACCTGAACCTGACACAAGCCAAGCTGGATGCCGCTGGTTTCGCTGGCGTGTTGCGCCCCATTGCCACCTCATGCAAAGACCACATGGGCGCTGCTTGGGCACGTGTCCAGACCTGGGACGGCAAGAACTGGAACTTCACCTCTGACTGGTACCAGGGCGACGAGCAGATCATCAACCCGATGGTCAAAGCCGCTGCCGACAAGTACGCCGCAGAAAAGAAGATCCCACGTCGCTCGGCAGAAGACTGCCAGTCCTGATCTGACTTGCACCTCCCGCTGCGGCGGGAGGCCTTCCTTCGGGGAGGTTTCAAACCAGCGCCGCGTGCGGCGCTGTTTCGAGCTGCTAAACACCCATATCCATGACTGCACCCGCACCCAACATTGTTCTCAACGTCAACGGCATTGAGGTCATCTACAACCACGTGATCCTCGTTCTCAAGGGCGTCTCGCTCACAGTCCCGGAAGGTGGCATCGTGGCCATTCTTGGCGGCAACGGCGCTGGCAAAACCACCACCCTGCGTGCCGTGTCCAACCTGCTCAAGGGCGAACGTGGCGAAGTCACCAAAGGCTCCATCGAACTCAAAGGCGAGCGGATCGAAAACCTCTCGCCTGCCGACCTGGTGAAGCGCGGCGTGGTGCAAGTGATGGAAGGCCGGCACTGCTTCGCCCACCTGACCATCGAAGAAAACCTGCTCACTGGCGCCTACACCCGCACGAGCAAAGCCGAAATTGCGGCCAACCTGGAGAAGGTCTACAACTATTTCCCGCGCCTGAAGACCCGCAAGACCTCACAGGCGGCCTACACCTCCGGCGGTGAACAACAAATGTGCGCCATTGGTCGCGCGCTGATGTCCAACCCCAGCATGGTGCTGCTGGACGAGCCGTCCATGGGCCTGGCGCCGCAAATCGTTGAAGAGGTGTTCGAGATCGTTAAGGACCTGAACGTCAAAGAAAAGGTGACTTTCTTGCTGGCCGAGCAAAACACCAACATGGCGCTGCGTTATGCCGACTACGGTTACATCATGGAATCGGGCCGGGTGGTGATGGACGGCGCAGCCAAAGACCTGGCGAGCAACGAGGACGTGAAAGAGTTCTACCTCGGCGTGGGTGGCGACGAACGGAAGTCATTCAAGGACGTCAAGAGCTACAAGCGGCGCAAACGCTGGTTGGCTTGAGGTCGCACACCATGAACGACTTTTTTGATCCCCTCGAGACCCGCCCTCAAGCTGACCGTGAGGCCTCCCAGGTCGCGGCGCTTCCTTGGTTGCTTGGCTACGCCAAAGAGAATTCGCCAGCCAGTGCCCGCATCCTTGCGAATGTGAACCCGCAAGACGTGACCAGCCGCGAGGCGCTCGCCAAACTGCCGGTCACCCGCAAGTACGAGTTGCTGGAGCAGCAAAAGCTGCACCGCGCCACGGATGTGTTCGGTGGCTTTGCCACAGTGCGTTATGGCGCCGGCATGCCCCGCGTTTTCGCAAGCCCCGGTACGCTCTACGAACCCGAAGGCCACCGCCAAGACTACTGGCGCGCCGCCCGAGCCCTGTTTGCCGCCGGATTCCGGCCCGGTGAGCTGGTGCACAACTGCTTTAGCTACCACTTTGTGCCTGCCGGCTCCATGATGGAGTCGGGAGCCCACTTCCTGGGTTGCACCGTGTTCCCCGGCGGCACCGGTCAGACCGAACAACAAGTCCAGGTGATGGCCGAACTCAAGCCTTCGGGCTACGTTGGCACCCCCAGTTTCCTGAAGATCATCCTCGAGAAGGCCGCCGAGATGGGCGTGGCCCTCCCCAGCCTCAAAAAGGCCTTGGTGTCCGGCGAAGCCTGCCCACCGAGTCTGCGCGAGTGGTTCAAAGAGCGCGGTGTGGACGCCTACCAGTGCTATGCCACCGCCGACCTGGGCCTGATCGCCTACGAGACATCGGCGCGTGAAGGCCTGGTCCTGGACGAAGGTGTGCTGGTAGAGATCGTTCGACCTGGTACTGGCGACCCCGTGCCGGAAGGCGAAGTGGGCGAGCTGGTGGTAACCAACTTCAACCGCGACTACCCACTGATTCGCTTTGGCACTGGCGACCTGTCGGCCGTGCTGCCGGGCGAATGCCCGACCGGACGCACCAACACCCGCATCAAGGGCTGGATGGGACGCGCCGACCAGACCACCAAGATTCGGGGCATGTTTGTGCACCCCGGTCAGGTGGCCGACATTGCGAAACGCTTCCCCGAAGTGGTGAAAGCACGGCTGGTCGTCAGCGGTGAAATGGCCAACGACAGCATGACGCTGAAGGTAGAAACCCGAGGCGCGGGTGACGACCTGCCGACTCGCCTGGGCGACGCCATCCGCGACGTGACCAAGCTGCGCGGCACGGTGGAGCTAGTGACGCCTGGCAGCTTGCCGAACGACGGCAAGGTGATCGAGGACGCACGCAGCTACAAGTAGGGCCCCATGGGCGCTCACTGCGTGTAGCGCAGTGAGCCGGAAAATAACTTGGCACACGGTGTTGCTAAGTATTTCCCGCGATGTGTCTTGCGGTCCGCAGCGCTACCATGCGCAGCTAACTGACCCTTGGAGACACCCCATGAAATTCCTGTTCACGCTGACCGCGCTCAGCCTGGCTGCTTTCGGCGCCCATGCCGCCGACTTCCCTGCCAAAGACAAAATCATCACCATCGTTGTGCCGTTCAGCGCGGGCGGCCCGACCGACCGCGTGGCGCGTGACCTGGCCCAGGCCATGCAAAAACCGCTGGGCGGTGCCAGCATCGTGGTGGACAACGCCGCTGGTGCCGGTGGCTCAATTGGCGCCAACAAGGTTGCCAAGGCCGCGCCCGATGGTTACACCATTCTCTTGCACCACATCGGCATGTCCACCATGCCCACGCTGGTTCGCAACATCCCGTTCAAGGTTGAGAGTGATTTTGAGTACCTGGGCATGGTCAACGATGTGCCGATGACGTTGATCGCCAAGCCCTCGATGCCCGCGACCAACTTCAAGGAACTCACCGCCTGGCTGAACCAGAACAAGGGCAAGGTGAACCTCGGCAATGCTGGCATTGGTTCGGCGTCGCACCTGTGTGGTCTGCTGTTTCAGAACGCCTTGCAAAACGAAATGACCACCGT
>CAZANT010000269.1:0-3701 GCA_964486575.1 uncultured Burkholderiaceae bacterium
CTTGGTATGCATCTGCGCGCATGGGTTTCGGCCGCCGGCCTAGCGGTGTTTTTGGGTGGATGTGGCGGTGGCGAGGGGGTAGCGCCAGCGCCAGAGGGGAGTCGCGTTGTCCCGGCTGTGGCATCACCCGCATCGGTTGCTCCAACGGCGAGCGACGCTACTGTAGCGCCAGCCATGCCCACGCCAGGCGAGTCCCGCGCGGGCCGCAGTTACTCGGTCTTCATCAAGGTGCCAACCACCGGCGACACCGTGGCCTTCACCGTGTTTGAGCCTGCCACTTTGACCAGCGGCGAGACCTACCCACTCATTCTGCACAGCCACGGTTTCCAGGGCGCCCGGTACAAGAGTCGGCCGGTGCCGTTCGGTCCGCTGAAAGTGGACTTTGCCAACCCGCTGGGCTCGGATTTCACCGACATCGGTGTGTTCATAGACAAGGGGTATGGCGTCATCAGCATCGACCAACGGGCCCATGGCGACAGCAACGGCTCCAACCGTGTGATGGACCCGGACTTCGAAGGCAAAAACCTGTTGGCTGTGTTGGACTGGGCCGAAGCCAACCTGCCCTGGCTGAAGTACGGCATGAGCGCCGACGGAAGCGACCCACACAACCTGGTGCTGGGTTCGATCGGCACCTCGTACGGTGGCATGTTCCAGTACCTGATCCACAACATCGACCCCAAAAAACGCCTGGATGCGATGGTGCCGATGTGGGCGCCTTACGACCTGACCTACAGCCTGAGTCAGGGCAACGTGCCCAAGACGTTGTGGAATGTGACCCTGTTTGGCATCGGCAACCTCACGGGTCTGAAAACGCTGACCGGGTTCGACCCTTTCATCTTCAATGGCTTCATCACCTCGTTCGCCCAGAACGAACTCACCCCCGACCTGAAGGACTTGCTTCTGTACCACAGCAACCGGTACTTTTGCGAGGGCAAGCCGGTAGCCACCAACGGCGGCCCGGGCACCCGGCCTGAGCGGCCACCGGTGGCTGGCGGCAAGGTCAATGTGCTGCTGGTGCAGGGCATACGCGACACGCTGTTCAACCTGAACGAGGGCCATAGCAACTACGCCTGCTTCAAGAAGCAGGGTGGCGATGTGCGCCTGCTAACCACCCAGGTGGGGCACAACACCCTCCAGGTCACGCCCGACGTATCGCAATTGGTCTACCACCCCACGGACGTCTTGAACGAAAAGTGCGGTACGGTCGACCCGGCAGCTGGCGCGCTGGGATTTTTTGAGGAGCACCTCAAAGGCATTGCGGGTGCCGCTTCCGCTGTGCCCAAGCAGATTTGCCTGTCCATCGCCGGTACCGACGCGGCGCTGGTGGACGAACTCACCATAGGCCGTGCAGGCACCCAGTTCCCGGTGCGAAACACCACCGTGGTGGCCGGCATACCAGAGTTGCCCGCCGTGGTGCCGCTGTTCACCGCGCCTTCGGGTGGCGAGGTGGTGGGCGGCATTCCGCGGTTGGAGGTGGAACTGCGTGCCGCAAGCCCCTTGGCGCGTGGCACGCCCATCGTATTTGCGGGCCTGGGTATCCAGCACAACACCCTTTTGCCGGTCTACGAACTGCTGAACAACCAGGTAACGCCACTCAAGGGGCTGGGACGCCACGACGTGGATTTGAGCGGTGTGGCCGCCCGGCTGCAACCTGGCCAGAAACTGGTCCTGCTGATCTATGGCGGTAAAGACCAGTACCTGCTGACCGGCTCCACCAGCCTCAACCTGCCCCAAGCCAGCGTGATGCCGGTGCAGGTGTCGGGCAATGTCTGGGTGCCTAAGCTGGGTTTGCCAGCGACGACCCGCTGATGTGAAAGTCCAGACCAGCGAGGCGGCCGTTACCTGCGCGCACTGAGTCGACCCACCACCCATCCAACCGCGAGGCTCATCCCCACAGCGCGCAGGGGGTGAGTCTGGATCACGCCGCGCGAGGCGTTCACCAGCTCGCTGGGGGCGTATACCATGCGCTGCACCTGATTCCCCACTGTGCTGGCACCTCGGGTTAGCGTGTGGGCCAGCTTGTCCACTGTCTGGTGGGCGCCGGTGGCAGCGCCATCGATTGTTTCGCGCAGCGTGCTGCTGGCTTGCTCCACGCGCTGTGTCAGCGCGTCACGGGTGTCGGTGGGGGTCATGGGCTTCCTTGGTCAAGTGGTGTTTGGAGCGCAGCCGGTGCTCGGCTGTCACCAAGTCCACTTTAGGCAGACGCCGCGCACTGGTCTGTGGGCGGGACCACACCCTGCCTGTAGGACGGTGGCTAGTGTGGCAACTGCTCCAGCAACAGGCCGTGCCCTGCGCTGCGACGACGCGAGGCTGTGGTCGGTGCCTGCACGCTGATGCAAGACGGTTGCATCGCGTAGATCAGTGCGCGGCGGTGCTCGCTTGTGGTGAACCGGTCGTGCGCTTCCAGCACGATGTCGCGTGGGTCGCCGTCGAGCGTGATCCAGACAATCCCGGTCCGGCAGACGATGTCAACTCCGGCCGCATCGGGCACGCTGAACATGGCTTCGCGTTGCAAGCCAAGGTCGAAACGCTCTGGGTGGAGGGGGAGTGTAGGCCGCATGGTGTTCCTTTCGCATTCACTGTGAGTATGAATATACTGGGCGCATCCGGTAGAAAAAAGCGCTAAATTGGAACTCATTGCATGCGAAATGAGAATGTCAAACAGCCCCTTTTACGCAAGCCTGGCGTGGCGCGAAGCGCGTTGCCGCGATTGGACCTGCTGCACAGTTTCGAGGCGGCCGCGCGCACGTTGAGTTTTACCCAGGCAGCACACGAACTGTTTCTGACCCAGTCTGCGGTCAGCCGGCAAATCCAGCTACTGGAGGCTTCCCTCGGTGTGTTGTTGTTCGAGCGCCGCCACCGCGCGTTGGCATTGACCGACGCGGGCGAGGTGATGCACCGCGCGGTGACCGACTGCCTTGAGCGCTTACGTGATGCGACAGTCCGTGTGCGCGCCCAGCCCGCCAGTCGCCAGTTGTCGATGACAACCACGCCCAGCTTTGCATCCCTGTGGCTGATACCCCGTTTGGCGAAGTTCACCGCCAACCATCCAGGCGTGGATGTGCGCATTTCTGCCAGCATGGAACTGCTGGACCTGGAGCGCAGCCAGGTCGATGTGGCGGTGCGATTCACACCCTTGGCGGGCCAGGCCGCCGCACCGCTGTTCGAGGAAAGTGTGGTGCCGATGTGTTCGCCCGCGTTGCTAAAGGGGCAAGGCCCGCCGTTGCGTAAGCCTGCCGACTTGGTGCACCACACCTTGCTGGCGATAGACACCTTGCAGGGGCATGTCGTGCCAGTGGACTGGGCTGCTTGGCTGGGCCTGATGGGGCTGGAAAGCGTGCGCATGAAGAACACGCTGCGTTTCACCCAATACGCCGACGCGGTGGCCGCTGCGGTGGCGGGGCATGGCGTGGTGATTGGCCGCCTGCCATTGCTGGACGAAATGCTGCGCCGGGGCGACTTGGTGGCCCCGTTCGGCCGCAGTGCAGCCTCTCGCCGAGGCTACTTCATCGTGCCTGCCCGCCGCGCAGCGCACAACCCGGACGCACAGGATTTCATACGTTGGCTTCAGGCCGAGGCGCTTGGCGCGGCCACTTGAGCAAACAGCTCCAGCACGCGGTCCAGTCCCCCCGACTCGATCGCCACCATCGCTTGCTCGCGCACCTTGGGTTTGGCATGGTAGGCAACCGACAGGCCACCCG
>CAZANT010000270.1:0-3690 GCA_964486575.1 uncultured Burkholderiaceae bacterium
TCTTCCGCTTTGGCGCCATCCGTTGCAGCGATGGTGATGGTGCCGTCTTCCTCAATGTTGATCTGGCAACCGGTTTCTTCGGTCAGCGCACGGATGACAGAGCCGCCCTTTCCGATCACATCACGAATCTTCTCGGGGTTGATCTTCATCGTGTAGAGCTTGGGCGCGAAGCTGGAGACTTCGGTATTGGCTGTGCTCATGGCCTCCTGCATCTTGCCCAGAATGTGCAGGCGGGCTTCCTTGGCCTGGGCCAGTGCGACCTGCATGATTTCCTTGGTGATGCCCTGGATCTTGATGTCCATCTGAAGCGCGGTGATGCCACCGGTGGTGCCAGCGACCTTGAAGTCCATGTCGCCCAGATGGTCCTCGTCACCCAAAATGTCGGTTAGGACCGCAAAGCGGTTGCCGTCCTTGATCAAACCCATGGCGATGCCAGCCACATGGGCTTTCATCGGCACGCCGGCGTCCATCAGGCTAAGGCAGCCACCACAGACCGACGCCATCGACGACGAGCCGTTGGACTCGGTGATTTCCGACACCACACGCATGGTGTAAGGAAAATCTTCCTTGCTTGGCAGCACGGCGGCCAGGGCACGTTTGGCCAAACGACCGTGACCAATTTCGCGGCGCTTGGTGGAGCCCATGCGACCGACTTCGCCGGTGGCGAACGGGGGCATGTTGTAGTGCAACATGAAGCGGTCTTCGTACTCGCCAGCCAGTGCATCAATCCGCTGAGCGTCGCGCTCGGTACCGAGCGTGGTGACCACCAGTGCCTGGGTTTCACCGCGGGTGAACAAGGCCGACCCGTGGGTGCGCGGCAAAACACCGTTGCGGATTTCGATCGGGCGCACTGTCCGGGTGTCGCGGCCGTCGATGCGGGGTTCGCCCTGCAAAATCTGGCTGCGCACGATCCTGGCTTCGATGTCAAACAGCATGCCTTCAACCTTGACGGCATCGAAAGGCGCGCCGTCGGCCTTCAGCGCGGCCATCACCGACGCGGTCGCCTCACGCAGCGCCTGGGTGCGGGTCTGCTTGTTGCGCTCCTGGTAGGCGGCACGCAGTTTTTCTTCTGCCAGCGCACCGACCTTGGCAATCAGTTCGTCGTCTTTGGCCGGGGCTTCCCACTGCCACACCGGCTTGCCGGCTTCGCGCACCAACTCGTGGATGGCATTGATGGCGATATTGCCTTGCTGGTGGCCAAACACCACCGCACCCAGCATGACTTCTTCAGACAGCTGCAGCGCCTCGGACTCGACCATCAGCACGGCGGCTTCTGTACCGGCAACCACCAAGTCCATTTGGCTGTCTTTGCGCTGGGTTTGGCCCGGGTTCAGGACATATTCGCCATTGATGTAGCCCACGCGCGCAGCGCCAATCGGGCCAGCAAACGGAATACCGGAGATGGCCAGCGCGGCGCTCGATGCGATCAGCGCGGCGATGTCGGCGTCTACTTCCGGATTCAGCGACACCGTGTGGATCACCACGTGCACTTCGTTGAAGAAGCCTTCCGGGAACAGCGGGCGGATCGGGCGGTCGATCAGACGGCTGGTCAGAGTTTCATGTTCGCTGGGCTTGGCTTCGCGCTTGAAGAAACTGCCGGGGATCTTGCCCGCCGCGTAGGTCTTCTCAATGTAGTCCACCGTCAGCGGGAAAAAGTCTTGCCCAGGCTTGGACGTTTTAGACGCCACCACAGTGGCCAGCACCACGGTATCGTCGATGTTGACCAACACCGCGCCGGAGGCTTGGCGAGCGATTTCGCCGGTTTCCATCGTGACGGTGTGCTGACCCCATTGGAAGGTCTTGGTGACTTTATTGAAGATGCTCATGTGGTTGTCTCTCTCATCGTTGAAGCGCGAGCGACCGCGCTTATCGGGGGTGGTGGCGCGTCAGGCTGCGCCGGAAGCCCGGAGACTTGGCGGTACCGAACACGATGCCATTCCAGAACCGTCCTGCAGGGTCTTCACGCCGCAGGGTGGCTGTGGAATGACACAGCGCGTATCCGTCTTGCCTTCTCCGAAGGGAACCTTCAAAAGACGAACGCCTGAGCTAGCAGAAACCAACTCAGGCGCTCGGGTGGTACGGTGCGCTTACTTGCGCAAGCCGAGTTTGGCAATCAGCGCGGTGTAGCGACCACTGTCTTTGGACCTGAGGTAGTCCAGCAGCTTACGGCGGCGGCTCACCATGCGCAGCAGACCACGGCGACCGTGATGGTCTTTGGCGTGGGTCTTGAAGTGGGGGGTCAGCTCGTTAATGCGGGCAGTCAGCAGTGCAACTTGCACTTCCGGGCTGCCTGTGTCGTTGGCGGTGCGAGCGTTGGCCTTGACGACCTCGGCTTTGTTCAAAGCAGTCATAAATTTCCTGATGTTATGACCCGTTGGGCGGGTCGGGATTGACTTGCGTTGGATGCTGGAATGGCCCCAACGTGCGCTTCACCACTGGGCAAAGCCTAACGATTATAGCCGGGCTCGCCGCGCTTTGCGAGTCGCTGTCGGCGAGGGGCCGGTCAAATAGCGGCATCAAACGCCGTTTCAAGTCCCTTGACCCAACAATAAAGTGACTCGGAACTGCTGGCGTTTCTCTTGAAAAGCCGCGTATGGCGCACATGTCTTGACTATGCGGCCGTTAATGTGACGGCCGGGCAGCCAACAGGAGTTTTCACCATGTTTTTTGCGACCACCGCCCCCGCCGTCCTGCGCCGCAACGCATTTGCCGTGGGTCCGCGCCAGCTGGACCGTGCGCTGGAGCGCTTTCTTGACAACACCTGCACTGCGTCGTCCAACGCAGCGGCGCAACTGACACAAGACGATACCCACTACACCCTGACGCTCGACGTGCCAGGCATCGCAAAAGAGCAACTGACCATTGCCATCGAAGGCCACCACGTCCGGGTCAGCACCGTGGAGGACGCTCCACGCCGCTACCAAGCGGTGTACGAACTGCCGATCGAGATTGACAGTGCCGCGAGCCGCGCCAAGCTGGCAAATGGCGTGCTGACGCTGAACCTGGCGAAGAAGTTGCCGGTCAGCAATGTGACCCACATTGCCGTTGAATAAATAGCTGCATCTAGAGGCTTTTTTGGGGCTTGGGCCATGAAAGCCATGAAATTCACAATGTGACGGGTTCAGACCGCCGCCACAAGCGTGTTCAAGGTGTCCAGTGGCCAACGCGGCTTGACGTCAAAGGCGTAGGCGGTGTCGGCCACTTGGGCCCCCGCTTGCAGCCGCATCGCAGCGGCCATGGCGATCATGGCGCCGTTGTCGGTACACAGTTCCAACTCGGGGTAGTGCACCCGGATGTTCCGGCGTGCACATGAGAAATTCAGCTCGCTACGTAGCAACCGGTTGGCACCCACGCCCCCAGCCACCACCAGCCGCGTCAGCCCGGTGGCCTGGAGCGCCCCGAGCGACTTTTTCACCAGCACGTCCACGATCGCCGCTTGGGTGGATGCGGCCAAGTCGGCTTTGCGTAAGGCCAGTTCAGGGCCCAGCTTTTTGGCCTGGGTCAGCACCGCCGTTTTCAGGCCAGCGAAGGAAAAATCATGGTTTCCGCTGTGCAACAGCGGCCGTGGTAACGCAAAAGCCTTGGGGTCACCCTGCTCGGCCAGCCTCGCCAGCGCAGGCCCGCCCGGGTAACCCAAACCCATCAACTTGGCCGATTTGTCAAACGCCTCGCCCGCCGCGTCGTCAATGG
>CAZANT010000271.1:0-3665 GCA_964486575.1 uncultured Burkholderiaceae bacterium
GGTCGATGCCAAAACAACCACTGCCCGGCCGCCATGCCCCACCAAACCACGCCCAGCCAGGGCAACAGCGGCACGTAGTCTTCGGTGACGGGCTTGCGCGTGACCAGGCCTAACCAATTCAGTGCGCGCCCATTGAACAGCTCCGCCCACCCCACGTTGTGCATCCAGGGCGGCAGCAGCCAGGGCAACGCCAGGGCCAGCGCGCCCAACGGCCAGAGCCAAACGCCCCAGCCGGCAGATAAACGCACCACCAGCAGCATCAGCGCGATGCCGTGCAATACGCCGAAGTAAATGAAGCTGTGCGGAAACACCAGGTACGAGCCCGCCGACACCAGCAATGCCGCCCCCGCCACCTGTACCCAGCGCCGCCAAAAGCGCGGCCAACTGAGGCCTTGCGCATGGGCCACCGCCTGACCGAGCCCGGCGCAGAACAAAAACAGGCTGACGATGGCGGTGCGCTGCCAGGTCCAGAACGGGTCTCGGTAAAAATCTTGGCTAATGAAACGGAAGTGGTTCAGGTCAAAGCAAAAATGGAAGACCGTCATCCACACCATGGCGAGTCCACGCAGGGCATCGAGCCGGTCGAATCGGGAAGGCAAACGGGCAACGTGCATGGCTGGATTCTGACACCCGCGATCCCTTCAAGCAGACCGCCACACCAGGGCCATCGCCACCAGAAGCAATGGGAGCAGCGCCGCGTCCACCCACACCACACGTTGGATGGCCGCGCCGTGCGGTGTGGCCCCTGCGATCAGCACAAATCCCAGCATGCTGGCCAAGGCGGCGATCCCCACCGGCACCCGCAACGCTGGCTGGCACGCTGCCACCGCGCTGGCCACGCCCAGTAGCGCGAACATCAGAGCGCGGTGCTGCATCAACACCACCAGATCGGGCGAGGTCAGCGCCACGCCATATGCGCGCTCCAGCACGCGCTGACCCACAACGCCCGTCGCGGGAAGCAGGTGGATCACACCGATCGCCAGGAACACCAGGCGAACAAAGCCTTCTTGCCAGGCAGCCGGGCTCATGGCTTGGTTTTCGCCGACAACAGGTACAGCAACGGCCCAAACGAGCCCGCCACCAGTGTGAACACGGCCCAGGGCCAGAAGCGACGGCCGTGGGTGGCAGCGTCACGCCACATCCACGCCAGCACCAACGTCAGGGCGATGCCCAGGTCGGTGAATAACTGGAGGCCCGCGGGATGGCTGAGGTTGTTCCGCCACAGGCTCCACAGATCCGCGTCCGCCACGGCCCAAAGGGTGAGGCCACTCAAGGCCAGGAGGAGCACGCTGAGGATGGATTTGGACATGGCAGCTTCCTTTCTTTGTTTGAGAGGACCCCAATGTGCCCAGTCCGTTGAATCGCCGCAATTACCCGGCAGGTAGTTGCCATAGGGCGCGGTTGTGATGGAATCACACCATGGCACCGACCACCACCCTCTGTGAGACCCTGCAGTCCGCCCGCAAGGCCTGTCGGATCAGCCAGCTAGAACTGGCGCTTCGGCTGGACGTGAGCCAGCGCCATGTGAGTTTTGTGGAAAGCGGGCGGGCCCAGCCCAGCCGGGGCCTTTTGCTGGCCTGGCTGGATCAGCTCAAGGCGCCTTTGGCGCTGCGCAACGTCGCTTTGCAGCAGGCTGGCTTTGCCCCTGCCTACAGCCGCAGCGAGTTGCAAGACGCGGTGCTGGCGCCGGCGCGCAGTGCATTGACCCAGCTGCTGAAAGCCAGCGACCCGCAACCCGCAATGCTGATGGATGCCGCGTGGAACGTGCTGGAGCTCAACCGCGGTGCGCTGTGGCTGGCGCAACTGCTGATGCCGGCGCTGATGGCCGAGTTGGGCTCGGGCCCGCTGAACATGCTGGACGCGCTGTGCCACCCGGCAGGTATGGCCAGCCAACTCAAGAATCTGGACGAGGTTGGCCCAGCCGTGCTCGCCCACCTGCGCGACGACGCCAGCGTGATGCCCGAGCTGTTGCCCCGCGTTGCCCAGTTCACCGACCTGCTGAAACAACGCTTGGGCCACCGCGCGCTGACAGTGCCCATCCGACAGATGACGCCGGTACTGACCTCACGCTTCGACACGGCCCATGGTGAGTTGGCATTTTTCAGCATCTTCAGCACCTTTGGCACACCGCAGAGCATCACGCTGGCCTCGCTGCGCATCGAGCACCTGTTTGCGGCCGACGCCCACACGGCCCAGGTGTTCAAAACCCAGGTGGGCTGAATGCCTCAGCGCCTTGCCGGCGGCAGGTCGGTGCAGCTGCCGTGCGCCACCTCCGCCGCCATGCCAATGCTTTCGCCTAGCGTGGGGTGGGGGTGGATGGTTTTACCGATGTCTACCGCGTCGGCCCCCATTTCGATGGCCAAGGCCACCTCGCCAATCATGTCGCCCGCGTGGGTGCCGACGATGCCGCCGCCCAGAATCCTGCCGTGACCATGGGAATCGGGTGAATCGTCGAAGAGCAGCTTGGTGAATCCTTCGTCGCGCCCGTTGGCGATGGCTCGGCCAGAGGCCGACCAGGGGAACAAGCCTTTTTTGACCTTGATGCCCCGCGCCTTGGCCTGCTCTTCCGTCAGGCCCACCCAGGCGATCTCGGGGTCTGTGTAGGCCACGCTCGGGATTACGCGGGCGTTGAAGGCGGCGCTGGCCAATGCCTTGTCGCCCTGCTGCTCGCCAGCGATCACCTCTGCCGCCACATGGGCCTCGTGCACCGCCTTGTGGGCCAACATGGGTTGGCCGACGATGTCACCGATGGCGAAAATGTGGGGCACGTTGGTTCGCATCTGGATGTCCACCGGAATGAAGCCACGGTCAGTCACCGCCACGCCAGCTTGGTCGGCGGCAATCTTTTTGCCGTTGGGCGTGCGCCCAACTGCCTGCAGCACCAGGTCATAAGTTTGGGGCAGCGGTGCGCCCTCCCCCTCAAACGTGATTTCGATCCCCTGAGGCGTGGCCTTGGCACCCACCGTTTTGGTTTTGAGCAGGATGTTGTCGAAGCGCGGCGCGTTCACCTTCTGCCAGACCTTGACCAGGTCGCGGTCGGCGCCCTGCATCAGACCGTCCATCATCTCCACCACGTCGAGACGCGCGCCCAACGTGCTGTAGACCGTACCCATTTCCAGGCCAATGATGCCGCCTCCCAGAATGAGCATGCGCTTCGGGTTGTAGCCCAGCGCCAGCGCGCCGGTGCTGTCGACCACGCGAGGGTCGTCGGGCATGAATGGCAGGCGCACCGCCTGCGAACCGGCGGCGATGATGGCGTGTTTGAACTGGATGGTTTGGGTTTGGCCGGTGGTCGCTTGGGCGTCTCCAGCGGTCTCCTGCACCCGCAGGTGGTGGGGGCCCACAAACTGGCCCAAGCCACGGACCACGGTCACCTTGCGCATCTTGGCCATCGCGCTCAGGCCACCCGTGAGCTTGCCCACCACCTTGTTTTTGTGGGCCAGCAGCTTGGCGCGGTCCACCGTGGGTTCTCCGAAAGCGATGCCCAGCTCGGCAAAGTGCTTGACCTCGTCCATCACCGCCGCCACGTGCAACAGGGCCTTGGATGGGATGCAACCCACGTTCAGGCACACCCCGCCCAGCGTGGCGTACCGCTCGACCAAAATCACCTTCAAACCCAGGTCTGCTGCACGAAACGCCGCGCTGTAGCCGCCAGGACCCGCGCC
>CAZANT010000272.1:0-3663 GCA_964486575.1 uncultured Burkholderiaceae bacterium
ATTACATCAACCCGGTGCTCAACGAATGGTTCGCGTTCGTCGTCAAGCGCGACCACCGCCACATCACGGATGCCTTGGTGTACATGGAGTACGAACCCCTTCTGTACGGGAAACGCCAGGCGGTGGTCAACTCGGCCCAACTGCGCTTGCCGGCGCCCGTCACATTGGATGTTCGGCGGCAGGACAAGGCTGTCTACATCGGCACTTGGCGGGTGTGGCGTGACGAGTTCCACCAGGTCACACGCCTGAATGTGGTGAACGACCTGGCTGGCGCGCGCGCAGCACTGGTGCGAATGGGGGTTGGCGATCCAGGTCTTCGGCCAGCCCTACCCACTGGACTGGACACCAGGTGACGCGGGCGGGGGCAACAGCCTTTTGCCTGTGGCGTTGCCGTCCCCACCAGCACACGCCCAAAGACAAGCATGACGCGTACTGCTTAGCCATCGCCGCCAGGCATTGCGGTGCCCGAACCTGGAGTCGGCGAAGGTCCCTCCACATGGCCAACGGCACATCGTTTGCTCCCTCCGCAATCGATGCCTGATCGTCCACACGGTCACGACCGGGCAAAAGCGGGAATGCGAAAGCGCTTGCGGTAAGCACCCGGGGCAAGTCCCGTGGTGCGCTTGAAAAGGCGCCGAAAAAAGGCCGGGTCTTCATAGCCCACGCGCCAGCTGATGTCGTCGACCGACGCCTCGGTGCGTTCAAGCCGGCGCTTGGCGTCTTCAATGCGCAAGCGCTGCACGTAGGCGATGGGCGCCATGCCGGTGGCGGCGGTGAATCGGCGCTTGAACGTGCGCTCGGCCAGCTTGGAGCGGCGGATCATTTCGTCCACCGGGTTGGGTGCCGAGAAATGAGTGGCCAGCCATTGCTGCGCGGACTGGATCTCGGCGTCGCCGTGGTCGGTCTTTCCCTCGAAGACCATGAAGGGCGTGAGCCCGTCCTGGTGCCATTGCAGCGCAAACATGCGCGCCACCTCCTGCGCATCGGTGGCGCCAAGGTAGCGGGCAATCAGATAGAGAACCAGGTCATGCCAGGTGGTTGACGCGCCCGAACTGACCAGGTCCTCGCGCAGACCCGAGATCACGAGCACCTTCTCCGGGTGCACCGAGACCGCCGGAAACGCCGCCGAGAACCCTGGCGCGTAGCCGTAGTGCACCGTGGCGTCCTTGCCGTCGAAGAGCCCGGTCTCGGCGAGCAGGAAGATGCCCGAACACGCCGAACACATCACCGCGCCACCGGCGTTCATGCGCTTCAGCCATTCGACCAGCGCAGGGTAGCGGTCCGTTCGCCAGCCATCGGCCTTCAACAGGATCGACGGAACGATGACGATGTCGGCGCGCTGAATGTCGGCGATCGATCGCTGCACCGTGATCGGCACACCACTGGCCACTTGCAGGGCGCCCGCGGACTCGCCCACGATCTCCACCTGAAACGGTGGGCGCTTGCCTTCCGGCGACATGCGCATGAGGGTGAACGCGTTCATCACATCGAAGATGCCGAACAGGGTGGAAGCCACCGCGTCGGGCAAAGCGACAAGGCAGACGTGGATGGGGCTGGCCCCGGCAGGGGTGGTTGGCTTGAGCATGGTGGTTCGATGTCCTCCCGACTGGCACGAACGGACCGTTTCCGGGCGATTTCAGCACTGTTGCAAAGCCGGTGTCAAAACGACCATGGGCGCCTCACCCATCCCCGACCGTTTCAAGGAAACACCATGCTTCACATCACCCGCAAGCACGCACCGCACTGGATCACGGCGGTGGCCATGGCCACGCTGTCTTCAGCTTCCCATGCCGCCGATGAAGGCCAGACCTGGTGCGCCGACCGGTGCGACCAGGTCGTCATCGACTGGAACCAGCAGACCCACCAGGTGATCAAGGCCGCCACCGGCTACCAGGACCCGATGGCCGCGTCGCGCATTCTGGCGATGGTGCACCTGGCCATGCACGATGCCGTCAATGCCGCGCAGCCGCGCTACCGCACCTACGCCTACCAGCCCGAAGCACCCATCAGCAAGACCCGCGCCGACGCCACCGTGGCCGCCGCTGTGGCCGCTCACGACGTGCTGCTCGCCCTGTTCCCCCAGCAGAAGGCGATGCTGGGCGCCACACTGGACACCACGCTGCACGACGCCGGTCCGGGTGCCGCAGCAACCGAGGGCAAGAAACTTGGCGCCGCTGCCGCAGCCTCGATGCTGGCCAGGCGCGCCAACGACGGCAGCCAGGCCACCGAGCCGTACCAGCCAGGCAACCGCCCCGGCGAGTACCGGTTCGTGCCCGGATTCGACTTCGTCGCCGCACCGCACTGGCGCGCCGTCACACCGTTCACCATGCGTTCGCCGCGGCAGTTCCGTGTGGCACCACCACCATCCCTGGCCAGCGCGGCGTATGCCGTTGACTTCAACGAAGTGAAGGCCACCGGCGGCAAGGCCGCAAGCGCCCGGCGCAGCACCGATCAAACGCGGTATGCCGCCTATTGGTACGAGTTCTCCGACAGCGGCTGGAACCGGATCGCCCGCTCGGTGGCGCGCCAACAGCCTCAGGACCTGTGGCAGCGTGCCCGCACCTTCGCCCTGCTCAACGCGGTGATGGCCGACGCCTACATCGCCGGCTGGGACTCCAAGATGCACCACAACTTCTGGCGCCCGGTCACCGCCATCCGGCAGGCTGACACCGACCACAACGCTGCCACCGCGGCCGAAGCCAACTGGGAGCCACTGCTCACGACCCCGCCGGTGCAGGACCACCCGTCCACGCACAGCGCGCTCGGTGCGGCCGCGGCCGTTGCCCTGGCCCACGCTTTCGGTGGCGACCAGATCACCTTCACCATGGCCTCACCCAGCGCCCTGCCCGAGGCCCCTTCGCGCTCGTTCAAGCGCTTCAGCAAGGCGGCCAGGGAGAACGCCGACTCGCGCGTCCGCGCCGGCCTGCACTTTCGTTTTGCCACCACCGCAGGCCTGCAGCTCGGAGAGCAGATCGGCCAACAGGCGGTGCGGGACATGCTGGGTCAGCTGGGCGATGCACGGTGAAAGGAGCCTGCCCTTCGGGACCGATGAAGGCTGTGCAGTCACGCTCGATCGGCCCGGCGGTCATCGCGCAGGGCAGGCTGAAGGCCACTTTCACTGGCCATCGGCGGGGCGTCCGGACGGCGTTCAACGCATTGCTGGAGGTCACGCGCTGATGGACACCCACTGGCAACTTCCCCTGGTGCTCAGGCTGGAGTGGCGAATCACCGCGCTGGGCATGAACGCCGCCCTGGCCGGCCTGCTGGTCATGCTGGCGTCGGCGTTCGGGCTGCTGGAGATGGACGGCTTCTGGCTGCTCTGGCCCGTCGCAACGGGCCTGATGTGCTGCCTGACCTGGCGAAGGATGGGTCGTGAACTGGCGCCGCTGTTCTGGCGCATCTGACCCTCGAACCAGGTTGCGGCTTGCCAAAGACAAACGGGGCAAACACCACTGAGTGTTTGCCCCGTTCGGGATTTTTGGCGGAGTGGACGGGGCTCGAACCCGCGACCCCCGGCGTGACAGGCCGGTATTCTAACCAACTGAACTACCACTCCTGGCAGGCGGCGTTCGTTCTTGCGAACCAAGTGCCACGACTTGTGCCTACTCGCCTTGCGGCTTGTTTGGCGACCCTACGGGGATTCGAACCCCGGTACTCACCGTG
>CAZANT010000273.1:0-3654 GCA_964486575.1 uncultured Burkholderiaceae bacterium
TGGAAACAGCAGGGGGTGAGAAAACGTAGCTCATGTCAGTCCTTGTTCAGAGTGGAAACCCAGGCTCGCAACGGTGCGTGGCCGCGAAGAAAAGTGGAATGTGGATTGAAATTGGACGAATTGTCAGAATTTCGAGGTTTCAATTGGCCATTGGGATGGCTAAACTCATACCAATGGATGACGCTTTTGATTTCCAGCAGTCGCCCGGGTTTCTGATCCGGCGCCTGCACCAACTGACGGTTGCCATCTTCATGGACGAAGTGGCCACCTTCGACGTGACGCCTGTTCAGTATTCGATTCTCAACGCCCTGACGGTTGCGCCAGGCAGCGACCAAGTGACATTGTCCAGCCTGGTGGCGTTCGACGCGGCCACTGCGGGCTCTGTGATTGCCCGACTGGAGAGCAAAGGCTGGGTTCGGCGGGAGTCCGACGAAAACGACAAGCGCCGCAAGCTGCTGTGGCTCACCGTGGCGGGTGCGAAGGTGGTCAATGACCTCCAGGCGGCGGTGGCGCGGGCGCAGCAGCGCATTTTGGCGCCCCTGCCGAAAGACGACCAGTCGCGCCTGTTGGGCTTGGTGAACCAGCTCGTCAACAGCCACGTCGGTCAAGCCGCCTGACCCGCGCCGGCCATTCAGGACGGGGCCCCGCCCAATTCAAAGTGTTCCACCACCGGCGGTACCGCAAAAAACGGCCCGACGATCGCCCTCCATTGGGCAAACGCTGGCGACTGCCGGAAACCCACGGTGTGGTCTTCCAGCGTGGCCCACCGGATTTGCAGCAGGTAGCGTTCTGGGGATTCCAGACCTTTGTGCACGGTGTGGCCCAGGTAACCGTGGGCATGGGCAATCACAGTGCTCACGCCACGTTGGATGGCGGCCTCAAATTCAGTCTGCAGGCCGGGTTGAATCCGGATGTCGGCGAGTTCAAGAATCATGGTGTAGGCAGGCTTTCATAGCTGAGTAAAACCACATCGGCCGCAGCGTCACGCAGCGGAATGAGCGCCTGGTAGCCAGGCGAGCTGTGCCAAGCAGCGACGGCCGCGGCACTGGGGAATCGGATCACCACCGTCAGGGACTGTGGGTGGCTGCCGTTGAGCACCTCGGTTTTTTGTCCTCGGAAGACGATGCTGGCACCCCACGGTACCAGCGTACCGGGAACTTGTTCGCAGTAGGTTACCCAGGTGTCGGGTTGTTTCACGGTGATGTGGCCAATCAGGTAGCCAGGGGCAGGGCTGTTCGCGGTAGTCATGGTCGGGCGAGGCGTTGTCAGAACTAGGCGGGATATGCTGTGGGAATGAAACTGTACCGCGACTGGCCCAATGGCTGGCAAGTGCCCGATTGGCCCGCACCGAGCAACGTTCGGGCGGTGATGACCGGCCGGGAGGGTGGGGTGTCGCTCCCCCCATGGGACAGCTTTAATCTGGGCACCCATGTGGGCGATGCACCCGAAGCGGTGGCCTGCAACCGCGCCGCGTTGGCGGCGCGCTTGGGTGCCCAGCCTGTCTACCTCGACCAAGTCCATGGGCAGCAGGTGGTTCAGCTCACCCGAGGGGCCCACAGCGGCTGCGACGGTATGCAGGCCGACGCCTGCACCACGGCCGACGCTGGCGTGGCCTGCACCGTCATGGTGGCCGACTGCCTGCCGGTGTTGCTGACCACCGCGGATGGCCGCGTGGTGGGCGCTGCTCACGCGGGCTGGCGTGGGCTCGCCAGCGGGGTGTTGGAGGCTTTTTTCATGTCATTTCGTGCCCAAGCCCTAGCCGAACCTGGTGGTTCAGCTACAAGTAAAGGAGCGTTTGTCGCCCCTGGTAAGCCTGTCAGAGACGCCGAATTCGCCAGCCAATGCATCGCCTGGCTCGGCCCCTGCATCGGCCCCCGCAAGTTTGAAGTTGGGGCGGAAGTGCGCGCGGCTTTCGTCGCACAGCGAGTGGCCGATGCGTCCTGCTTTGAGTCGATGGCCAACGGCAAGTACCTGGCCAACCTCGCCCTGCTGGCGCACCACCGATTGCACGCGCTGGGCATCACCCAACGCCATGGCAACGATGGGTCGCTGCCATGGTGCACCGTCAGCCATCCCTCACGCTTCTTTTCCCACCGGCGCGATGGGCGCAGCGGCCGCATGGCCGCCTGCATCTGGCGCGTCTGATGCTTGCGCGGTCGCGGCCACGGCCTCGGCAGCTTCCGCCGCTTCCCGCGCTTTGCGGGCCTTGCGGCGCGCGGGGGACTGCATCAGGTAAACCACCAATGCGACTGGACCAAGGCCGTAAAGCGCAAAGGTAATAATGCCGCCGAGGACGGTGCCGTTGCTGTGCATGGCTTCAGCCACGGCCATCATCAACGCGACATAGACCCAACCGATGACCAAGATGTACATGCGAAGATGATGGCACAGTTGTCAGATTCGCGAGGGCGATGGCGGCGATACTTTTGCGACACACAAGACATCCCAATAGGAGACACGCATGGCAAACAAACCCCTATCCCCGGCGGGCGACGACTGGTCGCAGGCGGCAAGCCAAATGCAGCAGCAACTGGGTGAGGGCTGGAACAAGGCCATGCAGTCGCTGCAAGGGCTGGGCGGTCTCGGCGGTGTGGGCAACCTGCCCCAGCCCCCAGCGCTGAAATTCGCCGCCGACAAGGTGATGTCCCTGCAAAAGCAGTACCTTGAAGAAGCAGCAGCTCTGTGGAACCAAGGGCTGACCGACTCGTCGGTGCAAAAAGACAAGCGCTTCGCTGGCGACGCCTGGGCCAGCAACCCGGTGGCGACGTTTTCGGCCGCTGCGTACCTGCTCAATTCCCGCACCCTGATGGGACTGGCCGAGGCAGTAGACGCTGACGAGAAGACCCGCGCCCGCGTGCGTTTTGCGGTGGAGCAGTGGATGGCGGCCTCCGCCCCAAGCAACTTTCTGGCGTTCAATGCCGAAGCTCAGAAGAAGGCGATCGAAACCAAGGGCGAGAGCATTGCGCTTGGGCTGAAGAACCTGCTGCATGACGTACAGCAAGGGCATGTGTCGATGACCGACGAAAGCGTGTTCGAGGTCGGCAAAAACGTTGCTACCACCGAAGGCGCAGTGGTGTTCGAGAACGACCTGTTCCAGCTGATCGAATACAAGCCACTGACCGCCAAGGTCTATGAGAAACCGTTCTTGCTGGTGCCGCCCTGCATCAACAAGTTCTACATCTTGGACCTGCAGCCTGAGAACTCGCTGATCCGCTACGCCGTGTCGCAGGGCCACCGCACCTTTGTGGTGAGCTGGCGCAACCCCGACGCGTCCCTGGGTGACAAGACCTGGGACAACTACATTGAAGACGCCGCGATCAAAGCGATTGAAGTCACCCAGGAAATCACCGGCGCCAAGCAGTTGAACGCGCTGGGTTTTTGCGTTGGTGGCACCATCCTTAGCACCGCGCTGGCCGTGTTGGCCGCGCGCGGTGAGAAGCCGGTGGCCTCGGCCACGCTGCTGACCACGCTGCTGGACTTCACCGACACCGGTATCCTGGACATCTTCATTGACGAAAGTTTTGTCCAGTACCGCGAACAGCAAATGGGGCAGGGTGGCCTGCTCAAGGGCCAGGAGCTCGCGTCCACCTTCAGTTTTTTGCGGCCCAACGACCTGGTCTGGAACTACGTGGTGGGCAACTACCTCAAGGGCGA
>CAZANT010000274.1:0-3643 GCA_964486575.1 uncultured Burkholderiaceae bacterium
TTGCGTGCGTCGATGGGGCCGCCCATCATGGTCATGGACAGTGGCGTCTTCTGGCCGCGCGAGGCCATCAGCGAGATGGCGGCCAGCACCGGCACGGTCGGCTGGCAGACGCTGATGACGTGGCAGTTGCCGTAGATGCCCTGCAGGTGGCGAATGAACTCCTGCACGTAATTGACGTAATCGTCGAGGTGAAATTCACCTTCCGAGAGCGGTACCAGGCGCGCGTTTTTCCAGTCGGTGATGTAGACCTTGTGGTCTTTCAGCATGGTCTTGACGGTGTCACGTAGCAGCGTGGCGTAATGGCCCGAGAGGGGCGCCACGATCAGCACGGCCGGCTGGCCTTTGAGCTGTGACAGGGTGCTGGCATTGTCGGTGAAGCGCTTGAAGCGACGCAGTTCACAAAACGGCTTGTCCAACTCGACCCGCTCCTGGATGGCCAATTCCACGCCATCGGCAACGATGGTCTGCAGGCCAAATGCGGGCTTTTCATAGTCTTTGCCCAGCCGATACAGCAGGTCGTAGCCGGCAGACACCCGCTGGGCGAACGGCGTCTGGCCGAACAGCGAGCTGGTGTTGCTGTACATCTTGGCGGAAGCCTGCGCAAAGTCCGCAAAAGGCTCCATCAGCGAGCGCTGGGCTTCGTAGAGTTGGTAAAGCATTGTTGAATGTTTGTATTTTATGTTGCAGTGCAATATATCAGGCGAGCAGCCTCCGGAGTGGGGAACTCACCCCAATCGCCGCGTTGGGTCAGCTCGCCGCATCCATTTGGCTTTGGAGATAGTTGTTCATGCCAACTTTGTCCATGAGATCGAGTTGGGTTTCGAGGAAATCAATGTGTTCTTCGGTGTCGTCGAGAATGCCCTGCAGCAGGTCGCGGGACACATAGTCGCGTGAAATTTCACACTGGGCGATGCCATCCTTGATGGTGGCCTGAGCACCCAATTCGGACTGCAGGTCACACTGCAACGCTTCCTGCACCGTTTCACCCACCCGCAGTTTCCCAAGGTCCTGTAGATTAGGCAGGCCATCGAGCATGAAAATTCGGTCCATCAGCTGGTCGGCATGCTTCATTTCACCGATGGATTCTTCGTACTCCTTTTTCGCCAGCTTGCCAAAACCCCAGTGCTTGAACATGCGGTAGTGCAGGAAGTACTGATTGATGGCTGTTAGCTCATTTTTCAGTTGTGCCTGAAGGTGGTGAATGACTTGTGCGTCGCCTTGCATGAGGGCTCCTTGATGGTGTTTGTTCTCAGGTTGTTGTCATTATCGGCGTCCCGGAAGCCGTGAAAATGCCCTTGGTGACACCACCGCCGCCATTTTTGGGCCAAATTGGCACTGGGCCTAGGTGCAATATGGTGATGCTGCTACCAATACAGGAGTGCTCAGTACACCAACCGTTCGGGCCGGATCTCCTGGAGGATGGTGGTGGCAATCTCTTCAATCGACTTGGTGGTGGTCGAGAGCCAGCGAATGCCAGCGCGGCGCATCATGGACTCGGCGTCCGCCACCTCGTGGCGACAGCTGTCCAGGCTGGCGTAGCGCGAGTTGGGGCGCCTCTCGTTGCGGATCTCGCTCAGCCGGTCAGGCGAGATGCTGAGGCCAAAAATCTTCTTCAGGTGTGGCAGTAGTGCCGGAGGTAGCTGTTTGCGCTCAAAGTCCTCCGGAATCAGCGGGTAATTGGCGGCTTTTAAGCCGTACTGCATCGCCAGGTACAGAGAGGTCGGCGTTTTGCCGCTGCGGCTGACACCCACCAGAATCACGTCGGCCTGCTCCAGGTCGCGATTGGATTGACCGTCGTCATGCGCCAGGCTGAAGTTGATGGCTTCGATGCGGTCGTGGTACTCCTTGCTCTTGCTCACATCGCTGAAGCGGCCAATACGGTGGTTCGACGTCAGCCCCAGTTCGGTCTCCAGCGGCCGCACAAAGGTGCCAAACATGTCCAGCAGCATGCCCTGGCAGCCAGTCTGAATCACTTTGAGCACCTCCATGTTTACCAGCGTGGTGAACACAATGGGCTTTTTGCCTTCCAACGTGGCGGTGTGGTTGATCTGCCGCACCGCCTGGTGGGCCTTGTCCACCGTGTCCACAAACGGCAAGCGCACGTGGCGCGGTTTCATTTCAAACTGCGCCAGGATGGCGTTGCCAAAGGTTTCGGCGGTAATGCCGGTGCCATCAGAAATGAAAAAAACAGTGCGTGTGGGCAAAGCGTTCATGGGGTGGGGTGGGGGTGGACGGAAGGGCGGAGTGCGGCTGTGGGCAGCGCAAGCCAATGGGTCAGCGGCCTACAATCCAACGCATTATCCGAATTCTTTTTCGCAACGTGCCGGCCGCTGCTCAGAACACTCACTACACCGCCGCCCACCTTGCCTGGCAGCAGGCCTACCGCCGGCCCGCGCCACACTGGTTTTAACTTCCGGAGCCCGTCCCATGTCCACCCTGTTCAGTCCGACCGATCTGGTCGTCCCGTTTGAGAATTTGCGGATGTCCGACGTCGAATCGGTTGGCGGCAAAAACGCCAGCCTCGGCGAGATGATCTCCCAACTGCCCAGCGGCGTGCGCGTGCCCACCGGCTTCGCGACCACCGCCCACGCGTTCCGTGCGTTTTTGGCCCACGACGGACTGAGTGACCGCATCAATGCCCGTTTGAACGCGCTCGACACCGAAGACGTGCGCGCGCTCGCTGCCGCCGGTGCCGAAATCCGCGCCATGGTGGAGGCCCAGCCTTTTCCGGCCGATCTGCAGGCCGCCATCACCACGGCTTTTGCCACCTTGAGCGCTGGTAATCCGTCCGCCTCGTTCGCGGTGCGCTCGTCGGCCACCGCCGAAGATTTGCCTGACGCGTCGTTCGCGGGCCAGCAGGAAACTTTTCTGAACGTGGTCGGCATTGACGACGTGCTGCACAAAATGAAGGAGGTCTTTGCCAGCCTCTACAACGACCGCGCCATCAGCTACCGTGTTCACAAGGGGTTCGCCCATGCCGACGTGGCGCTGAGCGCAGGTGTGCAACGCATGGTGCGCTCCGACCTCGGAGCAGCCGGCGTGATGTTCACCATCGACACCGAGTCCGGTTTTGAGGACGTTGTGTTCATCACCTCCAGTTATGGCCTGGGCGAAACCGTCGTGCAGGGCGCAGTCAATCCGGACGAGTTCTACGTGCACAAACCCATGTTGCGGGCCGGCAAGCGCGCGGTGATTCGCCGCAACCTCGGCTCCAAGCTGCTGCAAATGACGTTTGCCACGGCGGAAGAGAAAGCAACCAGTGGCAAGCTGGTGAAAACCATTGACGTGCCGACCGAACAGCGCAACCGCTACTCGCTGACCGACGAGGATGTGGAGGCGCTGGCCCGCTACGCGCTGGTCATCGAGCAGCATTACGGCCGAGCCA
The DNA here is from genome assembly GCA_964486575.1 of uncultured Burkholderiaceae bacterium. Classification (GTDB taxonomy): domain Bacteria; phylum Pseudomonadota; class Gammaproteobacteria; order Burkholderiales; family Burkholderiaceae_C; genus PCRC01. Next base: position 3,386 of record CAZANT010000274.1, read on the forward strand.
TGGACATTGAGTGGGGCAAAGACGGAACGGACGGCCAGCTTTACATCCTGCAGGCGCGGCCTGAGACGGTGAAAAGCCAGCAGAAGGGCAACGCCGAGCAGCGCTACAAGCTCATAGGCAAAGGCAATGTGCTCGCCGAAGGACGTGCCATCGGCCAGAAAATTGGCACCGGCCCGGTACGCCTGGTGCACAGCCTGGCCGAGATGGACCAGGTCCAGGCCGGCGACGTGCTGGTCACCGACATGACCGACCCGAACT
>CAZANT010000275.1:0-3639 GCA_964486575.1 uncultured Burkholderiaceae bacterium
TGGGCGTGCGCAGCGCCATGGCGATGTCGCTGGTGATCAGGTCGCCCGCGATCGGAATCACCGCCGTATGACGGATTGCGCCGTTGGTGAAGATGGCCACGTCGGTGGTGCCGGCGCCAATGTCCACCAGCGCCACACCCAGCTCGCGCTCATCGTCGGTCAGCACCGACAGGCTGGACGCCAACGGGTTCAGCATCAGCTGGTCCACGTCCAGCCCACAGCGGCGCACGCACTTAATGATGTTTTCCGCTGCGCTCTGGGCACCGGTGACGATGTGGATCTTGGCTTCCAGGCGAATACCGCTCATTCCGATGGGTTCGCGCACATCCTGCCCGTCGATCACGAACTCCTGCGGCTCCACCAGCAGCAGCCGCTGGTCGCTGGAGATGTTGATCGCCTTGGCCGTTTCCACCACCCGGGCCACGTCGGCCTGGGTCACTTCGCGGTCCTTCACTGCCACCATGCCGCTGGAATTCAAGCCACGGATGTGGCTGCCAGTGATACCGGTGTACACGTGGGTGATCTTGCAGTCGGCCATCAGCTCGGCCTCTTTCAAAGCCAGCTGGATGCTTTGAACTGTGGCGTCGATGTTGACCACCACGCCGCGTTTGAGGCCGTTGCTGGGCGCCACGCCCAAGCCGGCCAGTTTGAGCTCGCCGTTTGGCATGACCTCGGCCACCACCACCATCACCTTGGCGGTGCCGATGTCGAGTCCCACCACCAGGTCTTTGTATTCTTTTGCCATAAGGGTTACCTGTTCTGTCGCCTGTTCCTGTTGCCTGTGCGCGGGCCTGCTGCGTCAACGTTCATTTCTTTTTCGCCAGGTCGCCTGTGGTCACGCCGCGCAACCGAACCGTGTAGGCGTCGCCGTAACGCAAATCCGCCGTCTGTAGGTCGCGTGGGGCGCGTCCCTGCTTGCTGGTCACCTGCGGCAGGGTGCGCACAAACCGCAGCGTGCGCTCCCGCACTTCGGTCACCGTACCGCTGCCCAACTCAATCTCTGCCCCGGTGTCGAGCGTGGCACGCCACCCGCCCCGGGCCGACAGTTCCAGCGACTCCAGTGTGGCGCCCAGGGGCTCGATTGCAGGGGCCAGCGAACGCATCATCGTCAGGACCTGGGCTGCCTGGCCTTCTGGGCCGCTGAGGTAGGGCAGGTCGTCGGACTCCAGCTCGCCAAGGTTGGCCTCGAACACCTCGCCATAGCTGTTGACCAGACGGGGATCGCGCTCCTGCCCCCAGAACGACACCGCCTTGTGTTCTTCCAGCACCACCTTGAGCCGGTTCGGGAATTCACGCTGTACCAGCGCCTGGCGCACCCAGGGAACGGTCTCGAACGCGGCCCGCGCCTGCGCCAAGTCCACGGTGAAGAAATTACCCACCAACCTGGGCGCAACCTGGGTGCGCAGGTTGACCTCGCTGGTGTGGTTCAGGTCGCCTTCTACCGTGATGCCGGCCAGCGAAAACACAGGGTGCCGCAGCACCCACCACAACCCCGTTGCCAATGTGCCGAGCACGACCGCGCCGAACAGCACCGAAGCGGTGAAGTTCATCAGGCGGACGTCGAACGGGACGGGCAAGGTGTTGGTCATATGGGGGGGTCAGGTCCTGGGCTGGGCCTTTACATCGCAGTCCAGGCTGGCACTGGCCAGCAGCCGAACGCACAGCGCCGGGTAGTCAATGCCCGCAGCCAGAGCCGACATGGGGACCAGAGAATGGCTGGTCATCCCCGGGGCGGTGTTGATCTCGAGCAGGTAAGGCGTGCGCGTGGTGGCCTCGATCATCACGTCGGCCCGGGCCCAACTGCGGCAGCCCAGCGTGCGGTAGGCCTTGAGCACCAGCTGCTGGATGGCAGCTTCCTCGCCGGGCGGCAGGCCACAGGGTACGAGGTACTGGGTGTCGTCGTTGAAATACTTGTTCTGGTAGTCGTAGTTGCCGTCGGGCGCCACGATGCGCACCAGAGGCAGCGCCTCGGCCTCCGCACCGCTGCCCAACACCGGGCAGGTCACCTCGTCACCGGCGATGAACTGCTCGCACAGCACCAGCGGGTCGTGTTGAGCGGCCAGGGCGTAGGCCTCGGCGCATTGGTCATCACGCGTGACCTTGGTCAGGCCAATGGTGGAGCCTTCGCGGGCGGGCTTGACGATCATGGGTGTACCCAGAGCACCGAGCGCGTGGCGGGTGGCCTCCACGCTGTCCACCTCCAGCCACGCCGGGGTGGACAGACCCTCGGCGCGCCAGATTCGCTTGGTCATGACCTTGTCCATCCCGACGCTGGACGCCATCACGCCGGAACCGGTGTAAGGAATACCCATCAGTTCCAGCGCACCTTGCACGGTGCCGTCTTCACCGAACCGCCCGTGCAGCGCAATAAAGCAGCGGCTGAACTGCTCACGGCGCAGGTCGCCCAGATCGCGCTCGGCTGGGTCGAAGGCATGCGCATCCACGCCCTGCGATTGCAGCGCCTGCAGCACGCCGCGGCCCGACATGAAGGAAACCTCGCGCTCGGCCGACTGGCCACCCATCAGCACTGCCACCTTACCGAAATTTAGGTCAATCTGGCTCATAGCCCTGGTCCTACATGTATATTTTGCTCTTTATTTTGTAGCAACTGCAGTGCCAGATCAACCACTTTTGCAGGCACCGCACCAATCGAGCCCGCGCCCATGCACAGGACCACGTCGCCGTCGCGCGCGTTGTCAAAAATCGCCTGCGGCATGGCGTCGATCAAATCCACAAACACTGGCTCGAGCTTGCCGGAAACCCGCAGCGCACGGGCCAGCGAGCGACCGTCCGCCGCGACGATCGGCGCCTCGCCAGCGGCATAGACCTCGGCCAGAAGCAACGCGTCCACCACGCCCAGCACCTTGACGAAGTCTTCAAAACAGTCGCGGGTGCGGGTGAAGCGGTGGGGCTGAAAGGCCAGTACCAGCCGGCGACCGGGAAACGCACCGCGTGCAGCGGCCAGGGTGGCGGCGAGTTCTACCGGATGGTGGCCATAGTCGTCCACCACTGTCATGCTGCCGCCACCGGGCAGGGCCACATCACCGTAACGCTGAAAGCGCCGGCCCACGCCTTTGAAGCTGGCCAGCGCCTGGAGCACCGCCGCGTCAGGCACGTTGAGCTCCACGGCCACGGCAATCGCTGCCAGGGCATTGCGTACGTTGTGTTCACCGGGCAGGTTCAGCACAACATCCAGGTCGGGCAGGGTCACACCGTTGCGGCGCTGCACGGTGAAGTGCATTTGCCCGGCTACCGCACGGACATTGACCGCCCGCACCTGCGCCTCGGGGCCGAAGCCATAGCTGGTGATGGGGCAGGTGACCTCGGGCACGATGTCGCGGATGGCCGAGTCGTCGGTGCACAAAACAGCGGTTCCGTAGAACGGCATGCGGTGCAGGAAATCAACAAACGCCTTTTTCAGGTTGTTGAAGTCGTGCCCGTAGGTCTCCATGTGGTCAGCGTCGATGTTGGTCACCACCGCCATCACCGGCAGCAGGTTCAGAAATGACGCGTCGGACTCGTCCGCCTCGACCACGATGTAGTCTCCGCTGCCCAGCTTGGCGTTGGTGCCCGCACTGTTCAAACGGCCACCGATCACAAAGGTGGGGTCCAGGCCGGCAGCGGCGAGCACGCTGGCCA
>CAZANT010000276.1:0-1520 GCA_964486575.1 uncultured Burkholderiaceae bacterium
CGTGCGCCAGCAAGAACTCCATTTGGTCCGCCAGGATGCGTCGGTTGCGCAGAATAAAGTCTTCCCACAGGCTGGGCACATAGGGCGCGTAAAGCAGTGGCATGTTGGCCTGCTCGGGCGTGCGGTGGCTTTTGCGGTGGTTGCAGGCGCGGCAGGCTGTGACCACATTCATCCAGATGTCAATGCCGTTTTGCGCGAACGGGATGATGTGTTCCCGCGTCAGGTCTTCTTCATGGAAATGGTCACCACAGTAGGCGCAGATGTTGCGGTCGCGCGCGAACAGTTTGCTGTTGGTCAGACCCGGCTTCAGGTTGAAGGGGTTGATGTTGGGCACACCACGGGTGCCGATGATGCTATTGACGGTGATGATGGACTGCTGGCCGGTGATGGCGTTGTGGCCGCCCCGAAAGACCGCCACCTCGCCGCCGGACTCCCAGCGTACCTCGCCCGCCGCATAGTGGATGACGGCCTGCTCCAGCGTGATCCACGACTGGGGCAGCCCTTGGGCCGACAGCTTCAGAACCTTCAAAACACGCCTCCTTCAACAGCCAAAAGCCACTTACTCGGATCGCAACGTCTCTGGGGGACAATATACCCTGTTTTTATGACAAATTGGCTTCATGCCCACGGAGAATGGGCACGGAGTGCTATCAAAAAGATACCAAAACAATGAAGATCTACCGTGGCTACGATCTTGCCGGGCTGGCTGGCAACGACGGGGCCTTACCCCGTACTGCCTGCGCCCTGACGATTGGCAACTTTGACGGCGTGCACCGCGGCCACCAAGCCATGCTGGCCCTGCTGAACAGCGAGGCCCGGCACCGCCGCGTCCCGAGTTGCGTCATGACGTTCGAGCCGCACCCGCGCGACTACTTTGCCGCCGCCACCGGCAAGCCCGACTTGGCGCCCGCCCGCATCGCCACGCTGCGCGACAAGCTACACGAACTGGCCCAATGCGGCGTTGACCGTTGCGTTGTGCTGCCGTTTGACGCCAAACTGTCGGCCATGGCGCCGCAGGCCTTCATTGACGAAGTGCTGGTGCGTGGCCTGGGCGCCAGGTACGTGCTGGTGGGCGACGACTTCCGATTCGGCGCCAAACGCGCTGGCGACTACGCGATGCTGGACGCCGCCGGCCAGATTGCCGGCTTTGACGTGGCGCGCATGAACAGCTACGAAGTGCACGGGCTGCGTGTCTCCAGCTCGGCGGTGCGCGAGGCGCTGACCGCAGGCCGCATGGCCGATGCCGCCGCACTGCTGGGCCGGCCCTACAGCATCAGCGGCCACGTGGTGCACGGCCGCAAGCTCGGCCGCGACCTTGGGTTTCGCACCCTCAACCTGCGCTTTGCGCACTGGAAGCCCGCGGCCAGCGGCATCTTTGCCGTGCGGGTGTTCGGCCTCGGTGAGAAAGCGCTGACAGGCGTGGCCAACCTGGGCATCCGACCGTCGCTCGATCCGACCGATGTCAACGGGGGCCGGGTGCTGTTGGAGACCTACTGCCTGGACTGGCCCGCCGCGCTGGG
>CAZANT010000276.1:1530-3609 GCA_964486575.1 uncultured Burkholderiaceae bacterium
GGGCTACGGTAAAATCATTCGTGTGGAACTGCTGCACAAACTGCATGACGAATTGCGCTATGACGGTCTCGATGCCCTGAAAGACGGCATCGCCAAAGACTGCGCCGACGCACGCGCCTTCTTTGCAGCCAGTGAAGCTTCGGCGCCCATACCGCGAATTTGAAGGGGCAGCGGGCCCCCTGCCCGCGCGTTGCCCCGCTCCCAGCCGCTGCCGCCCGCGCCACGCCCTGCGCCGGACCGCCCAACCCGACGATCATCCGTCACGAATTGCTCCAGGCCCGTTTCCATGACCGACAAAACCGACTACCGCGCCACGCTCAACTTGCCCGACACGCCCTTCCCCATGCGTGGCGACCTGCCCAAGCGCGAGCCAGGTTGGGTGAAGCAGTGGGAAGAGCAAGGCATTTACAAGCGGCTGCGCGACGCGCGCGTGGGCAAGCCCCGCTTCGTCCTGCACGACGGCCCACCCTATGCCAACGGCAAGATCCACATTGGCCACGCGGTCAACAAGGTGCTGAAAGACATGATCGTCAAGGCGCGCCAGCTCAAGGGCATGGACGCGGTCTATGTGCCAGGCTGGGACTGCCATGGTTTGCCGATTGAGAACGCCATCGAGAAGCTGCACGGCCGCAATCTGCCACGCGACGAGGTGCAAGCCAAAAGCCGCGCGTTCGCCACTGAGCAGATTGCCGGCCAGATGGCCGACTTCAAGCGACTGGGCGTGCTGGGCGAATGGGACAACCCCTACCGCACGATGGACTTCGGCAACGAAGCCAACGAAATCCGCGCGCTCAAACGCATCATGGAGCGCGGCTTCGTTTACCGCGGCTTGAAGCCTGTGTACTGGTGCTTCGACTGCGGTAGCTCGCTGGCCGAGTTCGAGATCGAATACGCCGACAAGAAAAGCCAGACGCTGGACGTGGCGTTCGAGTCGGCCGAGCCGGAAAAGCTGGCTGCGGCTTTCGGCGTGGCGCCGCTCGACAAACCCGCCTTTGCAGTCATTTGGACCACCACCGCCTGGACTATTCCAGCGAACCAGGCATTGAACCTCAACCCCGAGCTGGACTACGCACTGGTCGACACACCCAAGGGCTACTTGGTGCTGGCTGCCTCGCTGGTGGAGAAATGTGCTGAACGCTATGGTTTAGAGAGCAAGGTGGTGAGCGCTGTCAAAGGCTCCGCTCTGAACTTGCTTAATTTCCGGCACCCACTGGCCCATGTGCACACCGGTTACGACCGTTTGAGCCCGATCTACCTGGCCGACTACGCCACCGCCGAAGACGGCACGGGCATCGTGCACTCCGCCCCTGCCTACGGCGTGGACGACTTCAACAGCTGCGTGGCCCACGGCATGGCCTACGACGACATCCTGAACCCGGTGCAGGGCAACGGCAGGTACGTGGACACGCTGCCGCTGTTTGGCGGGCTCAATATCTGGAAGGCCTGCCCCGAAATCATCAACACCCTGCGCGATGCGGGCCGGTTGTTGGCCACCACCAACATCGAGCACAGCTACCCACACTGCTGGCGACACAAAACGCCGGTGATTTACCGCGCCGCCGCACAGTGGTTTGTGCGCATGGACGAAGAAAAGCCGGGTACCCACGGCGTGTTTGCCAAAGACAAGGCGAGCCAAACCTTGCGGCAACTGGCACTGGCGGCGATTGAAGAGACCACCTTCTATCCCGAAAATGGCAAGACCCGGCTGCGCGACATGATCGCTGGCCGGCCAGACTGGTGTATTTCGCGCCAGCGCAACTGGGGCGTGCCCCTGCCCTTTTTCTTGCACACTGCCACTGGCGAGCTGCATCCCCGCACCATGGAAATCATGGACCAAGCCGCGGCCCTGGTCGAGGCCGGCGGTGTGGAGGCCTGGAGCAAAGCCACGGCTGAGAGCCTGATCGGCGACGATGCGCCCAACTACACCAAAAGCACCGACATTCTGGACGTGTGGTTCGACTCTGGCACCACCCATGACCACGTGCTGAAACACAGTCACGCCGCGCAATCGACCTGGCCCGCCGACCTCTACCTGGAGGGCCACGACCAGCACCGCGGCTGGTTCCACAGCTCGCTGCT
>CAZANT010000277.1:0-1351 GCA_964486575.1 uncultured Burkholderiaceae bacterium
CGTTTGCAGTTAGTTTGTTTGAATCTGTTTTACGAGCGCATTCAGCTCGACATGCACCACAGCGGCTCCGAATCCACGTCGAAACCAATGCAGCCCCAGGCTTTGTATTTTAGGCGCTGTGGAGCAATTGCAAGAGCGCGAGGGGTGAATTGATTTCTGCGTCGGCATGCCAGGCGGCGGTGTCTACCTTGGTGCCGAGGTAACCATAGGTTGCCGCCACGGTGGCCATGCCGGCGGCACGGCCAGCAACAATGTCTCTTTCGTCGTCGCCGACATAGATGCATTGCCTCGGCTCGAGCCCAATGCGCCGAGCGGCTTCCAGCAACGGCGCTGGATGTGGCTTCGCGTGGGGCGTGGTGTCGCCACTCACCACCGTCCGGGCTGTGGCAAACAAAGGCATACCCTGGGTCAGCGGCTCGGTGAACCGCGCTGCTTTGTTGGTGACCACGCCCCAAACAAAAGCGCGGCTGTGCAAGGCCGCCAACAACTCTGCCACGCCGACAAACGCATGAGTGCGCTCGGTCATACAGCGTTCGTAGTTGGCGAGGAACTCGTCACGCAAAGGAATGAACTCGGCATCCTCCGGCGTTACGCCAAAAGCCACGCCCACCATGCCGCGCGCGCCTGCTCCGGCCATGGGCCGGTAGGCTTCGTAGGGCAACGGTGGCATACCGCGGTCGGTGCGCAGCTTGTCGGCGGCAGCGGCAAGGTCGGGTGCGCTGTCAATCAGGGTACCGTCAAGGTCGAACAACACGGCCTTGACGCCAGGGAACACAGCGCTCATGCCTTTTGCGTGGCGAACATGTAGTTGACGCTGGTGTCGCCGTCGAGCCAGTAGCGTTGGGTCAGCGGGTTGTACTGCAGGCCACGTGTTGCGTTGAGCGTGAGGCCCACAGCGCGCAGGTGGCTGGCCAGCTCACTTGGGCGGATGAACTTTTTGTACTCGTGGGTGCCCCGGGGAAGCAGGTTGAGCACGTATTCCGCCCCGACAATCGCAAACAAGAATGACTTGGGGTTGCGGTTGAGCGTGGAGAAGAACACCCTTCCCCCTGGTTTGACCAAGTTGGCACAGGCTTGCACCACAGACGCTGGATCCGGCACATGTTCAAGCATTTCCATACAGGTCACGACATCAAAACTTCCTGGTTCTTCAGCAGCCAGCGACTCGGCACTGACTTCGCGGTAGCTGATGTTGGGCGTTTGGGCTTCGAGCGCATGCAACTGCGCCACCTTCAGCGCTTTGGTGGCGAGGTCAATGCCCAACACGTTCGCACCCGCGCGGGCCATCGCGTCGGATAAGATGCCGCCGCCACAACCGATGTCGAGCACCCGCTGACCCTGCAAGGGTGCC
>CAZANT010000277.1:1361-3591 GCA_964486575.1 uncultured Burkholderiaceae bacterium
CCTTGCGGGATGCCAGCGATTGGATCCACTGCAGCCGCAGCGGGTTGATCTGGTGAAGCGGTTTGAACTCGCTGTTGGTGTCCCACCAGCGGTGGGCCAAGTCGGAAAATTTGGCCAACTCGGCAGGATCGGCGTTGATTGAACTCATAGCCACATTATCCCGCCTGTGGCGCCGAGTAACACAAGGTGCTAGAAGTCAGCCGAGCCCGAGGCCAGGCTTTCAAACTTGGTGAGCGGCTTGATGAAGGCCAACTTGACCGTGCCGGTGGGCCCATTGCGTTGCTTGCTGATGATGACTTCGGCCACACCGGGCTCCTTGCAGGCCTCTTTGGTGTAGTACTCGTCGCGGTAGATGAACATGATGATGTCGGCATCCTGCTCAATCGCGCCAGACTCGCGCAGGTCGCTCATCATCGGGCGCTTGTCGGTGCGCGACTCCACGCCCCGGCTGAGCTGCGACAGCGCAATCACCGGGCACTGCAGCTCCTTGGCCAGCATCTTCAGACCGCGCGAAATTTCGCCCACGGCAGTGGCCCGGTTTTCGTCGTTCATGCTGGTGGAGACACTCATCAGTTGCAGATAGTCGACCACAATCAGGCCCAACTTGCCGCACTGGCGAGCCAGCCTGCGGGCATTCGCGCGCAGCTCACTGACGGTGAGGCCGGCCGACTCGTCGATGTGCAGTGACACATCGCGCAGCTTTTCAATGGTCTCCGACAGGCGCGACCACTCTTCGTCGGTCAGCTTGCCGGTCCGCAAATGCGACTGGTCGATGCGGCCAATCGAGCCCACCACCCGCACGGCAAGCTGCGAGGCACCCATCTCCATTGAGAACACCGCCACCGGCAAACCTTCGTGCAGTGCCACATGCTCGGCGATGTTGATCGCGAGCGCGGTCTTGCCCATGGAAGGTCGGGCTGCCAGGATGACGAGATCTCCCGCCTGGAGTCCCGATGTCATGCGGTCAAGGTCATAGAAACCCGTAGGTACGCCTGTGATGTCGTTCGGGTTTTCGGCCATTTCCTGAACCCGGTCGAGCAACTCAACCACAAGCTTGTCCATGCCCTGGAAGCCCTCTTTGTTGCGCGAGCCCTCTTCACCGATGTGAAAGATTTTTTGCTCTGCTTCGTCAAGGATCTTGTCAACTGCTTTGCCTTGCGGGTTGAAAGCAGAGGTGGCTATTTCATCGCTGGCACTGACCAGTTTGCGCAGGATGGCACGCTCGCGGACGATCTCCGCGTAACGCCGGATGTTGCTGGCGCTGGGAACGTACTGAGCGAGGGCATTGAGGTAGCTCAGGCCACCGACTTCATCGGCCTTGCCCAAGTTCTGCAACTGCTCGAACACCGTGATCACGTCGGCTGGCTTGCTCGCATTGATCAGTTCGCCTATGGCGGCATAGATCAGCCGGTGTTCGTAGCGGTAGAAGTTGCCGTCGGTCAGAATGTCAGCGACCCGGTCCCAGGCGCCGTTGTCAAGCAACAGGCCACCGAGCACACTGGACTCGGCCTCGATGGAATGCGGCGGAATGCGCAACTGGGCAACTTGCCGGTCTGCCGGAAAGCCGTCATCGGCGCTAGAGAAAACTGCTGACATTGTGTTCCTTGCAATTAGCCATGCTACCGGAGCGGGCGCCGGGCGTCATGGGACAACCCTGTGGATAAGCGGTTGGTATCGTGTGTGGTGTCGTATACCAAGGACACCGCCAAAGAAAAAGCCGCCCGAGGGCGGCTTTTGAACGAAGCGTTAAACGCTCAGGCGGTTTCGCCGTACACCGTGACGTTGATTTCAACGACCACGTCGGTGTGCAACGCCACGCTGACCGTGCTGTCGCCAACGGTCTTGATTGGACCGTTGGGCATGCGGATCTGCGACTTGGCCACTTTGTAGCCTTGTTTCGTCACTTCCTCGGCGATGTCGGCATTGGTGACAGAACCGAACAAACGGCCGTCTACGCCAGCCTTTTGGGTCAGCTTGATGGTCTTACCGGCCAACTTTTCGCCTTGCGCTTGGGACTCGGCCAGCTTAGCGGCGGCAATCTTCTCGAGTTCGGCGCGCTTGGCTTCGAATTCTTTGATGGCCAGGCTCGTGGCACGTCGGGCGCGGCCGGACGGGATCAGGAAGTTGCGGGCGTAGCCATCTTTGACCTTGACGACTTCGCCGAGGTTACCGAGATTGACAACTTTGTCGAGCAGGATGATTTGCATGGTCGTGCTCCTTAGATGCGGTG
>CAZANT010000278.1:0-3567 GCA_964486575.1 uncultured Burkholderiaceae bacterium
GTACGCGAGGTGGTGGAACGCTATCAACCCAGCGACGCGTCGGTGGAAATTGTGTTCGTCAACGTCAACCCGCAGGCCACATTGCTGTTAGGTCAGGCCCGCGGCGCCTGCGTGACGGCGTTGGTGTCCATGGACCTGCCCGTCGCCGAGTACACCGCGCTGCAAATGAAGAAGGCAGTGGCCGGCCATGGGCGGGCGGGCAAGGCCGAGGTTCAGCAAATGGTGATGCGGTTGTTGAAACTGGCCGGCGTTCCGGGCACCGACGCCGCCGATGCCCTGGGACTGGCCATTACCCACGCCCATGTGGGGCAGGCCACCGCCCGCCTGAACGCGGCGGGCGACCTGCAGCGGCGGGCGAGCGCGATGTACAAGGGCGGGCGCAGCTATTGACGAAGCCCCCGCGGGACGCTCGGGGCGTGTAGCGCGCTGCCCCACAGCCGGTCGCTCCCGGTTTGGAGTGGTCCGGCGCTTCGGATGGGCCCCGGAGAACTTTCAGTGCCGTGTTCTGAGTTCCCGCACACCCCGGCCGAGTTTCCGGCGAAGCAGTGCACGCAGGGTGGTGCCGTCGGCATAACCCACGCGGGCGGCGATTTGGTCCACGCTGTCGCTGCAGGACTGAAGCAGGTGCATGGCCCGCTCGACCCGCAAATCCTGGAAGTACGACAGCGGCGTTTTTCCCAGAACAGCCCGCAATCGGCGCGCAAGTGTGCGCTCACTTGTACCCGTAGCGGCGGCGGCTTCACCCAGTGAAAAGCCCTGGGCGTCCTGCGCCAGCCTCTGGCGAGCCCAGCGCTCGAAGCGCTCCACCATCGGGTCGCTGTGAACCAGGTGGTGGGGAATCACGTAAGAGGCCTGGGAAGCGCGGGCGTCGGCCAGCATGTAGCGGGCTGTGAGCGCGGCCAGAGCGGGGCTGGTACGCCGTACCAACGACAGCGCAAGGTCCAGGTGCGCCATGGCCGCACCGGCCGTGATGAAGCGGCCCGAAGACACCAGCATGCTGGCCTCGTCGAGACAGACCTCGGGGAACCTTTCACGGAACAACGGGCCGAGCCACCAGGTGGTGGTGGCGTTTTGCCCATCGAGCAGGCCCGTGCTGGCCAGCAAAAAGGCGCCAGTGCAGGCCGCAGCCATCAATGGCTTGTCAAGCTGCGCGCGCTCACGCAGCAGTGCCACGGTGTCTACCATTTCGGCTGTGGTCAGGGCCTCGGCCACGCTTTGGGGCATGTGTACGCCCATGCCCGGCACCAGCAGCACATCGGCAGCGCCAGCAGCGTCGGCAGGCGACACGGGCACCTTGAGCCCGTGGGCGGTATGCACCCGGCGCCGCACACCGATCATCGTGACTTCGAAGGCCGGGATCACCATCTGCTCAGCCTGCGCCAGTTCGTTGGCAATGCTGAACGTGTCGAGTACCGACGCCAGCCCGGTGTCAAACAATTTGTCGGTGACAAGTACGTGGATTTTCATGGCCTGAATGGTATGAAATTCGGCCTTCTCGCCATTCATCCAAAAGTACGAGTCAGCGCGCTGCGAAATCCGCTCGATGACAAGGTCACCTCGGTCAGCTTGCTAGAGGCGCTCGAGCGCCAGCACCGCGAAGAAGCCAAAAGCTGCCAACAGCGTCCACTTCAGGGTGACCCAGCCATAACGCTTGAAGTGCGTCTGGCCGGTGCCGGCATACAGGGCAAACGACACCGCCGAAGCCAACAGGCACAGCAGAATCAGCCAGCGAAACACCAGCATAACCGTGCCTTACCAGGCGCGTGCCAGCTGAGAAAACCCGCGCGGGGCCTGCTTCTCGTCGTCAAAGCTGACCACTTCGTAGGCGTCCTTGTGGGCGAGCAGTTCGCGCAACAACTGGTTGTTGAGCGCGTGGCCGGAGCGGAACGCGCTGTAAGCCGCCAGCATGGGTTGGCCCAGCAAATACAGGTCACCCATCGCGTCCAGTATCTTGTGTTTAACGAACTCGTCGTCGTAGCGCAGACCGTCGCTGTTCAAGACCTTGTAGTCGTCCATCACGATGGCGTTGTCCAGACCGCCGCCCAGGGCCAGGCCGTTGGACCGCATCATTTCCACGTCTTTGGTAAAGCCGAAGGTGCGGGCGCGGGCAATGTCACGGCTGTACGAACCAGCGCTGAGATCGAACTCGACACGCTGGCCGGTGGAGTCCACGGCAGGGTGGTCAAAGTCAATCTCGAAACTGAGCTTGTAGCCGTGGTAAGGCTCGAGCCGTGCCCACTTGGCGCTGGCGCCCTGCCCTTCCCGCACTTCCACCGGTCGGGTGACGCGGATGAAGCGCTTAGGTGCGCGCTGGCGCTCGATGCCCGCGCTTTGCAGCAAGAAGACAAACGATGCGGCTGAGCCATCAAGAATCGGCACCTCTTCTGCCGTGATGTCGACATACAGGTTGTCGATGCCCAGGCCCGCACAGGCCGACATCAAATGCTCAACCGTATGCACTTTGGCGCCGCCGTTGGAAATGGTCGAGGCCAGGCGGGTGTCGGTGACCGACAAAGCCGAAATCGGAATATCCACCGGCTCGGGCAGGTCCACCCTCCGGAACACGATGCCGGTGTCAGGTTGCGCGGGCCGCAAGGTCAGTTCCACCCGTTGGCCGCTGTGCAAGCCAACGCCCACGGCGCGGGTCAGGGATTTGAGGGTGCGCTGCTGAAGCATGGTTGCATTTTAATGACGGCCGTTAGACCCTGCTCCCCAAGGGGCAGGGTTTTACCATCGGGCCGCGTCAACGCCTAACCCTGCCCCTCAGGGGGCAGGGCGCCACGCGTATCGGGCGACCGCAGCGGCAAGCTCAATCGGCCTGGCGGCGAAGGAAGGCAGGAATCTCAAACTCGTCCATGCCGCCCGACGACAACGCGTCTACCTTGGCCGCCGCTTGGGTGCGGTTGGTGCGCCAGACACTGGGGGTGGACATGCCTGCGTAGTCGGCCTGGTTGACGCTGGCGGGTGTGCCGCCCAACGCGGCCGCGTGGCCGGCGCCATTGCCTTGCATGGTGGGCAGGGCGAAGCCGACGTTGTCGGTGCCGGTGCGCTGTGTGGTTTGCAGCACCTGGAGCGATGGCGCGTTGCGGCGTGCACCCTGTCGGCTCAGGCCGGTGGCGATCACGGTGACGCGCACCTTGTCACCCAGCTCGTCGTCGTAGGCCGCGCCATAAATCACGTGAGCGTCAGGCGAAGCGTAGGCGCGGATGGTGTTCATCGCGAGACGGGACTCGTTCAGCTTCAGGGAGCCCTTGGCAGCGGTGATCAGCACCAGCACGCCCTTGGCGCCGGACAAATCGATGCCTTCAAGCAGCGGGCAGGCGACAGCCTGCTCGGCCGCGATGCGGGCGCGGTCCGGACCCTCGGCCATGGCGGTGCCCATCATGGCCTTGCCAGGTTCGCCCATCACGGTGCGAACGTCTTCGAAGTCGACGTTGACGCTACCGTACTCATTGATGATTTCGGCAATGCCGCCCACGGCGTTCTTCAGCACGTCGTTGGCATGGGCAAAGGCCTCGTCCTGGGTGACTTCCTCGCCCAGCACCTCGAGCAGCTTTTCATTCAGCA
>CAZANT010000279.1:0-3533 GCA_964486575.1 uncultured Burkholderiaceae bacterium
GGGGGGATGTGCCGGTGGTGAGGGCATAGTCGCCAACTTCGGCCAATCGCGGTGGGTCAGAACCACCACACACAACTTCGGTGGCCCGCTTTAGGCTGGAATCCGACTTTGCCAGCGTTCCGGGCCAGTCACTCAAACGGCAAGTTGCCTTTTGACAAGAGGGCGGCAAAGGGCGGTAGCCGTTTGGCGTCTCTTTCGACTGAGAGGGTTATACCCCCGTTTTTTTGCTGGCGGACACCGATAGTACGAATGCAGCGACAGTGAGCAACACACCAATGGCAGGAGCCCATAGCGGTGGGTTGGCTGTGGTGTTGAAAGCAACGTAGCTCATGGGGTAAAACGCAGCCGCGCTTTGAACCAGCGCGAGAATTGGGAGGGCCCACAATGCCCAACGTGCGCTCCCCCTAAACGGGACCAGCAGCACGGCGTAAAACGCAAATGCGACTGCAATGATGGCTCCTCCTACGGCTTTCATTAAGGCCAATATGAGAATCTGAAAGTTGGACGGAACATCGGCCCAAGGCAGGCCTACTGCTGCGGAGTGGTAAGGCATGAATTCCTGTCGGAACAAATACGCAACGCCGAAACCGAGCAACAGCAGTCCCGTCAAAAAATAGCAACCAAAGGCAACTTTAAGTCTGGAGTTCATAAATCACTTCCTCCCAATGTCAGGGTAACGAGTTAACGCCTGTAGGTTGTTATCAACAGTAAGTCAGTGGACCAGTTCAATCTATGTCGGCTCCTGCGGTAACACCGACAGCTAGGAGTTGACTCGAACAGGCTAGTTTCACGCCCTACAACTCACAACCATCAGAGCTGACTGAGGCTGGAAAATGGGTTGAGCGGAGTTGTGGGCGCTGGGGTGGCACTGGTTGATACGGGAATCGAATAACCAAAACTCAGAGTGCTGATTTCGCTGGTGGAGAGCAATCCGTTGAAATAGCCCGTGCCCAAGGCACCTTGATTGGACGTCACATCAGCGTCGTTGTTACTGTCCAAACCCGAGGCATCACCGACAGCCAGTAATGCCGTATCCACGGGAGTGGCTGTATCTTGCTCAGTGACGCTGAAACCCAGGCGGTCTGGCTCGTTGATCAACTCCGCACGCGGTAAAGTATCCAATGGATTGCTGCCCGCGTCTGTAGCTGGCAAGGTCGGTTATGTGGGCTGTGTCAGCTCAGCGTCAAAGGCACTGACTAGGTTTAAACCACGACCAGAACCCCCAAAATTTGTAGAAAAAATTTTCACGACTGCATCCTTTCGATAACGGTGGAGAGTGCACCGATGCTATCGATTGGTGAAAATCTACGGAATTCGCACTACGTATGAGGGCTATCAATCGAAAGTAGGAGAATTCGCAGCCGTCCGCGTCATACCGCGTGTGCTCCTGACAACCTACAGGGTCGTTGACGACCGCCAACAGCTCATCTAATTGCATGCTCACTCGGGCAACT
The DNA here is from genome assembly GCA_964486575.1 of uncultured Burkholderiaceae bacterium. Taxonomy (GTDB): domain Bacteria; phylum Pseudomonadota; class Gammaproteobacteria; order Burkholderiales; family Burkholderiaceae_C; genus PCRC01. Next base: position 1,455 of record CAZANT010000279.1, read on the forward strand.
TTGAAGCCTGTTATCGCTTGAGCTTGCGACGGATAAAAGCTGCAAGACAGAAAAACAAGGCCTTACCAGGGATAACAGTGAGGCCTTGTTTTTTGTGTGACTGACGAGTGGCGGTGCAACGGGAAAAATCCAGTAACTGAAATTAGTTTAGTCAACAAAAAACGAGCGGCAGGAGTTCCCGGGCGGGCCTAAGTCAGTAGAGCTTAGGACACACAGAACCGCGCAGACCTGGCACGGTTCAAACTTACAGCAGATGTCCTTGGAAACTTAATTCTGTTAATGCAAAGACCAAAGAGGTCTTGAGCCAGAGGTTATGAGCTTGTCTGAAAACAGCCGCTAAAGCTATTGTCTCGGCCCAATTTGAAAACCGCGACGGCAGCGACTAGCCGATCAGCTTGATGTCTTAAGCTCTCTGCAGCTGCTGCGCTTTGTTCCACCAACGCCGCATTTTGCTGTGTTGCTTGGTCAATGTGACCGACCGCTTCGCCGACCTGGCTAACGCCAGTGCTCTGCTCAATGCTGGCAGCACTGATCTCCCCCATGATATCTGTCACGCTCTTGATTGAGGCCACCACCTCATTCATGGTGCTGCCGGCGCGGTCAACCAACACTGTGCCCCTTTCCACGCGTTCAACGCTGGCTGTAATGAGGTGCTTAATTTCTCTGGCTGCCTCGGCGCTGCGCTGCGCCAAGTTGCGAACTTCGCTTGCAACTACGGCAAATCCACGGCCCTGCTCCCCAGCCCGCGCGGCTTCCACGGCAGCATTCAGCGCCAAGATGTTGGTCTGGAAGGCTATTGCGTCGATGACGGCAGTTATTTCAGCAATCTTCTTGCTGCTGTCGTTGATGCCTCTCATCGTTTCGACCACCTGACCCGCCACCTCGCCTCCCTGAACAGCAACGCTACTTGCGTTCAATGCCAGCTGATTGGCCTGGCGAGCGTTGTCGGCGCTTGCCTTCACGGTGCTACCCAACTCTTCCATAGAAGCCGCAGTCTCTTGTAGCGCACTGGCCTGCTTTTCAGTTCGCTGACTCAGATCAGCATTGCCGCTGGCAATCTGTGCACTGGCTGTAGCTACACCTTCACTGTTTTGGCGAACCGTTTGGACAATCTCCCGTAACCGCTCGTTCATACGTGCAAGGGCCCCCAACAACTGGGCTGCTTCATTGCTTCCGTTCACAGGTAGCTGGCTACTTAGGTCGCCCTCCGCGACCGCATTGGCAACGTCTAGGCTTTGCGTCAGGGCCCGAATAAGAAGCTGGCCAACCATCCAAAGCGCACCCAGACCTATCAGGCACAGCACGATAGAGGTAAATTTTGCAATCAACTCCTGCGCATAGAACTCATCGACGCTACCTGCTCGTCGATTGGCTTCTTCTTCGATAGCACCAGACAAGGTCTCAAGTTCGCTTTCAAGCCCCTCAAATGCTTTCTCAAATTCTGGGCGTAGGCTTTGCGCTTTTGCGCTGTCGGACAGAGCGGCCTCGACCAGATCTGCGGCCACTGTGCGATACGTGGCGGCTTTTTCTATGGCGGACATTCCAACTTTTCCTAGATCGCCTCCCAGCTCGTTACGCAGGATATCCAACTGCTCTGCGAGGGTCTTACTGTGTTCGATCAGGTCTTTTCGTATAGCGGCTGCTGCAGCGGTTTCTCCTTGGGGGCCGGTCAGAAGCGCAGAAAGTGCATCAGAACGCAGTGCGTCGTGCATCATGTCAACCATTCCCGCAGCACGCGCCATGCGTACATCGTGAACAAGGTTTACCGACAAAACCTTAGCTCGGTGACTTTCGTAGATGCTGACAGCGCTGATGCTTAGTACACCCAGCAGGGCGGACACCAGTGCGCCACGCAGCAGTCGCCGTAGCGAGACGCGGCTCAGAAAATTTATAGTTCTCATGGTGGAGCCTCTCGCTCTCAGAAAGATAATTTGACGCCCAGGGACAGGAACTTGGGTCGTCCGCCAGCCATCTGTTGCCCATATGCGATGTCCAAAGTCAACGTTTCAGGTACTGCAGACCAGCGCAATCCGATATTCCAGGCCGGTGCACTGAGGTCATCGCCGATCAGTTCGCCCA
>CAZANT010000280.1:0-3472 GCA_964486575.1 uncultured Burkholderiaceae bacterium
TTCCATCACGCTGCGTCCCGCTTCGTTGCTGCGCTTCAGGTTCGCTTCACTTCCCACGACTAGTCTGAGGCCCGATGCTGGCCGAGCCCCTCGGTCGCACCCGGCCACGCTTTCAAGGCGACCGGAATTTTTTGTTGGTCTATGTCAAACACCTGAGGAAATATCCCATGCGCGCTTTACCCTTCCACACCACTCTGGCGGTCATCGCAGCGGCCACCCTCGTAGCTTGCGGCGGTGGAGGCGGCAGCGAAGCTGGCTCTTCCACCGCCCAATCGGCGGTCTACAGTGGCCCCATCAGCGGCCTGGGGTCAGTCACCGTCAACGGCGTGCGTTTTTCTTCCATTGGCGCGACGCTGAGCGACGACGATGGCGCGGGTCTGCGCAGTGACGATCTGAAGTTGGGCCAAACGGTACGCGTGAGCGGCACCAGCGACGACGCTACCGGCCAAGGCAACGCCACCGCCGTGGTCGTGCAGCGCGGCCTGCAAGGCGCGGTCTCTGGCTTGAACACCGCCTCCGGCAGCTTCACGCTGCTGGGCCAAGTGGTCACCACCAACGCCAGCACCACCTACGAAGGCGTGACAGGTCTGGCTGGCTTGGCCGACGGCAATACGGTCGAGGTCTACGGCGCAGTGCAGCCCACAGGCGGCATTCTGGCCACCCGGGTGGAACGCAAAACGATCGCCGGCGTCAGCGTACGTGGCCGCGTGGCAACGCTGAACACTACCGCCAAAACCTTCACGGTGGGAACCCTGCTGGTGAACTACGCAGGCGCCACGGTCACCGGCACGCTCGCCAATGGCGCGGTGGTGAAAGTGAAGGCAGCGAACGCACCCGTGGCCAACACTTTGGCGGCCAGTACCGTGAAGCTCTCCGACGACGGCGCCGCTTACACCTCGGCGGGTGCCGCCAGCATCAAGATCAAGGGGTTAGCCGACGCCGCACCCGTGGCCGGCAAACTTACCGTGTCGGGTACGCCAGTGGACATTGGCAATGCCACGCTCAAAGGCAGTACCGTGGTCACCGCGGGCCAACTGCTCGAGGTCAAAGGCACTTGGAATGGCACAACGCTGGTGGCCCGCGAGGTGGAGTTCGAAGGTGCGCGCGATGCCCAAGTGGGCGGGCGCAATGAGCTCTACGGCGCAGTCAGCAGCTTCACTTCGGTGAGCAACTTCGTGGTGAACGGCGTCACGGTGGACGCGTCGGCCGTCACCGGTCTGAACGCAGCACAGCTCGGGGTCGGCACCTATGTGGAGATCAAAGGTAACGTGGTTGGCAATGTGTTGAAAGCCACGAAGGTGGAGTTCAAGTCGGCCAACCCGAGCGGCGGCTTCATCGAACAGTCTGGCGTGGTCTCCGGGTTTGTGTCGGTAAGCGACTTCCGCATCAACAGCCTCCGGGTCGATGCCAGTACCGCCAGCTTCGAGAAGGGCAGCGCAGTCAACCTAGTGAACGGCGCGTTCGTGGAAATCAAAGGCACCCAGAACGCAAGCGGCATTTTCAAAGCCACCAAGGTGGAATTCCAAAGCCGCAGCGGTAGCTGAACCCCTCGGCCACGCCGCTCCCCCTGAAAGCCACCCGCCACAACGGATGGCTTTTTTTGTGGCGTGTGCGTACTTTTTAACTCGTCTTCAGGCCTGTTTCATCGGCCAGTTCCAAACTCAAGGTTCTGACTTTTTGAAAGAACCTGACCATGTTGAACGCCACGGCCAACGGCCACACCCCTTCCGGCCGCGCCAGCGCCCTGCTGAACCTGAACACGCTGGCATTACCCAACGTGCCCACGCTACCCCCCGCATCGCTGGACCTCGCCTCCAACGCGGGCACCTTGCTGCGCACCAGCGCGCCTTACCTTGGCTTGCTGGACGCGATAGACACCACCTCGCTGCTGGCCCCACTGCCCACTGCGTCCGCGCTGAGCGGCAGTGGCATCGGTGGTCTGGAACTGACCAGCCTACCCAACCTCAGCGCACCGGCCGATCTGTTTGCCCTGCTGCCACTGAACGCCGCGGGTGAGTTGCTGCCCAGCACCTTGCTGGACGGCCTGCCAGGCACCGGCTTACCCACCTTGCCGGACTTACCACAAGCCACCTCGCTGCTGGATGTGACCGGCACGTTAGACACGGTTCTGGGGGCCTTGCCAGTATCGGCTGCGTCCAGCAGCGGTCTGCCAAACAGCGCCGTCGGTGGCCTGCTGCCCTCGGCTCTGAACTTGCCTTTGCTCGACACCGCGCTGTTGGGCCAATTGGGGAAGGCACTGGGTGACCTGGGTGGCGCAGGTGGCCTGCTCCAGGCTCTGCCGGCCGACCTGCCATCGTCGTCGTTGGATCTGGGTCAGCCCTCGGCGCCGGCCCAAGCCAGCCCTGCGGGTGCGAGCGCTGTGGCCAGCGCCGACACTGGCGGCCTGAGCTCCCTGCTGTCGCTCGCCAGTACCGCCACAGCGGAACCCACCGCGTTGGTGCACAGTGTGGTGTCGCAGCTTCAACTGCTGCGCTGAGACAGCCCCGCGCGGGGCCGGTTCAGTACCGCCCCGCCGTTCGGCGCATGGCCAGCAGACTGCTGCGAAGACCGCGCTGACCGAGGTAACTGGGGGCCACCGCATGCAGTGACTCGGGCGACAGGCCAAGCGCCGTCAGCCCTGGCAACTGCCCGCTGGCGACGTTGTCCACCTGCAGGCTGGCGAGGTTGTCACGACTCATCATTGGCTCGCCAGGGGCGAGTTCCATCAGCAACGCCTGCAGCTTGCCAGCCCAGAGCGGCAGCGGCAGCACCGGGCGACCCTGGCCCCCGTTGGCGCCGCCCAAGCGGCCTGCCAGTTGGACCAGTTCTTTGAGGGTGAAGACGTCGGGGCCACAGGCCTCAAAGGTCTTGCCGATGGTGGTGTCGTCTTGCAAGCACTTCAGTACCGCGTCGGCCACATCCTCCACCCAGACCGGCTGAAAGCGGGTGGCGCTGCCGGCCAATGGCATGAATGGAAACACCTTTTGCAACTTGGCGAACAGATTCAGGAACTTGTCTTCCGCACCAAAAATCACGCTTGGACGCAACACGCTCAGACGCAGGCCAGCCGACTTCAGCGTCTGCTCTCCCGCGGCTTTGCTGCGCTGGTAGAGCGACGGGCCGGCCGGGTCGGCACCCAGCGCACTGATGTGCACCACGCGCGACACGCCCGCCGCGTTGCAAGCACGGGCGAGCTTCATGGGCAAGGCAACATGCGCCTTTTCGAAGGCTTGGGCACTGCCGTGCAGGATGGCCACCAGGTTGACCACCGCGTCGTGGCCTTTGACAAGCTGTGTCAGCGCGACTTCGTCGTGAACGTCGGCCTCCACCACCTGCAGCAACGGCAGCGTTTGCAGGTGCCGGGCGCTGGCGCTGCGGCGGGTGGGGACGGTCACCTGCCACTGCAAGCGGGCCAGTTTCTCGGCTACATGGCTGCCGACAAAGCCGCTGCCACCGAGGAGAAGGATGTTTT
>CAZANT010000281.1:0-3471 GCA_964486575.1 uncultured Burkholderiaceae bacterium
AACTGGTGCTGTTCAATGCCCACGGCGGCCATGTGGGGCTGATGGACGTGGTGGCACGCGAACTGCGGGCCCGGCTGGGCCTGCTGGTCTACAGCATCAGCTGGTTCAACCTGCCGCTGCCGCCGGCGGTGGAGGCCCTGTTCCCACCCGACGAACACCGCTTTGGTGTGCACGCAGGCGACGTGGAAACCTCACTGATGCTGGCGCTCGCTCCGGCGCAGGTGCGTGTGGCCCAAGCGCAGGTCTTCCACTCGACCTCGCGTGACCGGGCGGTCCGTTACCCGATTCTTGGCAATGGCAAAAGTGCCAAGTTCGCTTGGCAAATGCAGGACGTGAATCCCGCTGGTGCTGCTGGCAATGCCGCCGCTGCGACGGCGCAAAAGGGCGAGGCGCTGTTACAAGGGGCCGGGCAGGCGCTGGCCGATGTGCTCGCCGAGGTCAGTCGCCTGCCGCTCTCCACGTTGGTCACGCGGCCCTGAGTTGGCGGGCAACGGACCAGCCGGGTAAAGCGAGTCCGACTGGCTTGCAATTGACAATTATTCTCAATTAGACTGTGGGGTAAGCCAGCCTGCAGACGTGTTCTGTCCGCCAGCCACAGAACCCACCCCTGCAGGAGCTTTGCATGACCAACGATGCCACCCCCCGTCCTTGCCACCCCCGAACCTTGGCGCACAGCGCGCTGGGCCGCGTCACCCTGTGTCCCGACTGCAGCGTGGTGCAACTGCACATGGACGCGGTGAGCCTGCGGCTGGGCACAGACGACTTTGAGACGCTGGCCCACATGGTTCTGATGGCACGCTGGCGCCTGCATTCCAGTGTGGCCAATCAGGCTGCCCAACTCACCGCCGAGGCACTGAAAACGGCCGCCGCCCCCCGGCGTTGACAGCGGGAGGCGGTTCATGCCCTACGACGTTCCCGCCTCGGGCGACGCCGCGCTGGCGCACGCCAAATGCCTGCTGCAGGCCATGCAGCAGGAAAACGCGGTGCTGATCAACGCGCTGGCCAAGGCCCAGCAGCGCACCAGCGTTTGCATCTCTGCGCTGCACGGTCAGGTACAAGACCAGAGCAGCCTGCTGATGCGGCTGCGCGCCGCCCTGGTACGGAAAGAAACCGAGTTGATGTGTGTGCGCCAGGACATGGCGGCGCTGCTGCATGCCAGTGGCCAGGCGGCCGATTTGGTCATCTGCCAGACCGGTTGCGTCAGCCACAACCGGCACTGGCTGGATGGCAGCGACTGCAAACGCACCGGCCAGCCCTGCGTGCTGCGCTAGGGCGGGTCGCGGCGTGCTGGCATCAATCGTGCAGCCCCCGCCTCGCCCCGAGCCAATCCCAACGGAGACACCATGGACACCAAGCCCCCACTGCCCCCCTTCACCGCCGAGACCGCGGCGCAAAAAGCCCGCATGGCCGAAGACGCCTGGAACACGCGCGATCCGGAGCGTGTGATTCTGGTCTACACGCCCGACACCATCTGGCGTAACCGGGCTGAATTCCCCAGGGGGCAGGCCGAGGTGAAAGAGTTTTTGAAACGCAAGTGGGTGCGGGAGCTGGACTACCGCTTAATCAAGGAGGTGTGGGCCTTCACAGACAACCGGATTGCCGCGCGTTTTGCCTACGAATGGCACGACGACGGTGGCCAGTGGTACCGCTCGTATGGCAACGAGAACTGGGAGTTCAACGAGCAAGGTTTCATGCAACGCCGCTTTGCCAGCATCAACGACTTGCCGATCAAGGCCGACGACCGCAAGTTTTTCTGGCCACTCGGTCGCCGACCCGACGACCACCCTGGGCTGAGCGACCTCGGCCTCTGAGGGTCTGAACCGCCCGCACCATCCGGGGGCGGGTGGTGCCGGCATTGCACCATTCTGGCCACCGTACCGCTATGCTTGCGCGCATGCCTGAGCCTGCCCTCCATGTGCTGACACCCACCGCCGCGCCGGCCGGGTCCATCTCCCACCCGCTGTGGCAACACCAGCTGGGGCTGCTGCTGGAGTCCACCGGCGACGGCATCTTCGGCATTGACCTGGACGGCCACTGCGTCTTCATCAACCGCGCCGCCGCCCGGATGCTGGGCTATGAGCCAGCGGAGGTGTTGGGCGCCAACATGCACTGGCTGACGCACCATTCGCATGCCGACGGCACGCATTACGCCGATACCGACTGCCCGATCTTCAACGCCTTCCGGCAGGGGCTGCCATGCCGGATCGACACCGAGGTGTTCTGGCGCCGCGACCACTCGGCCTTCGCGGTGGCGTATTCCAGCTACCCCATCCTGGACGGCGCGCAGGTGCGTGGCGCGGTCATCACCTTTGTGGACATCACCGAGCGCAAGCGCGCCGCCGATGCACTGCACAGGGCCAATGACGAGCTACGCCGTGCAAAAGACGAGCTGGAACTCCGGGTGAGTGAGCGCACACAAGAGCTGTCGGCCGCACTCGGCCAGTTGAGGGAGCTGTCGGCCTACTCCGAGAATGTGCGCGAAGAAGAGCGCACCCGCATCGCGCGCGAGGTGCACGACGAGCTGGGCAGCCTGCTGGTGGCGCTGAAGATGGACGTGAACTGGCTCGACAAGCGCCTGGGTGAGCAGCAGCAACGTGACCAGGACGACGCCCAGGCCATGCGCGAACGCATGCGCAGCAAGTGCCAGAACATGAGCCGGCTGATCGAGAACGCGGTCGACAACGTCGGCCGCATCATCACGGATTTGCGCCCCAGCATCCTCGACCACCAAGGCCTGTGGGCCGCGTTGGAGTGGCAGGCGCACGAGTTTGCGCAGGCGGGCGAGCTGGCGCTCACCTGGGAGATGCAGGTCTCGCCCGGCGTGGAGCTGCCCGGCCCGGCGGCGATGGCGGTGTTCCGCATCTTTCAGGAGATGCTCAGCAACGTGGGTCGGCACGCGCAGGCCAGTGCGCTGGCGGTACAGATCGTGGCCGATGCCAACCATCTCAGCCTGCGGGTGCAGGACAACGGTCGCGGCGCCGCCCCGTCGGCCTTTGAGGCCGCGGACGCCTACGGGGTGATGGGCATGCGCGAGCGCGCCCGCCACTTTGGCGGCTCTGTCGAAATCTCAAGCCAGATCGGCGCCGGGTCTTCGTTCAAGCTGACGTTGCCGCTACAGAATGGATAGCATGATCCGTGTCTTGCTGGGGGACGACCACCGCATCGTCCGGGAGGGGCTGAAGCAGGTGCTGGCCGACGCGCCCGACATCAGCGTGCTGGCCGAAGCGACCACTGGCCCCGAGGTGCTGACGCGCGTGGACGCGCTGAATGGCGCGGCAGGGCTCGACGTGGTGCTGCTCGACATTGCGTTGCCCGAACGTGACGGGCTGGACGTGCTGCAGGTACTGCACCGCCAGCACCCGGGCCTGCCGGTGTTGATGCTCTCCACCTACCCCGAAAAGCAGTACGCGGTGCGGTGCATCAAGCTCGGCGCCGCCGGCTACCTGAACAAAAGCGCCGACCCCGACGACA
>CAZANT010000282.1:0-3468 GCA_964486575.1 uncultured Burkholderiaceae bacterium
GCATCAGCGCGGCAATGGGGCAGAAAGTCGAGCGTCGAAAACGTCCAGAGCGCCTGGTCCAGCGCGTCCAGCGCCGCCGGCTCGCCAGTCACCACCGTGCGCGCGCCGGAAGTCCAAACCTTGCGCAGCAAGCGGCAGGCGTAGGACAGCTTGTCGGGTGCGTTGAAGTGAAACGCGACTTCGGTCATCGGGCCGGCCCTGTTGACAGTGCTTGGCGTTGTCAGGCGCGCCGGGCACGTGCCGCGGTTCGGGCCTTTTTGGCTGGCGCGGCGGCGACTTTGGTGCGGGTCGGGCGGGCCGCAGGCAACTTGGCTGTAGTCGCTGCCGCTTGGCTGAGCAGGTAGTGCAACAGCAAAGCCACAGGCCGGCCGGTGGCGCCCTTGGCAGCGCCGCTTTTCCAGGCGGTACCGGCAATGTCCAGGTGCGCCCAGTCGAACTGGGTGGTGAAGCGCTGCAGGAACTTGGCGGCAGTGACCGCGCCCGCCATGCGGCCAGCGATGTTGGCCACGTCGGCGAAGTTGGTTTTCAGGCCTTCGGCGTACTCGTCGTCCAGCGGCAGGCGCCAGCACGGGTCGAGTGCCGCGTCACCTGCGGCTTGCAGTGCGGCTGCCAGCGCGTCGTTGGCGGAGAAGAGGCCGCTGCGCACGCCGCCCAGTGCCACCACACAGGCACCCGTCAGCGTGGCGATGTCAATCACAGCACGCGGCTTGAAGCGCTCGGCATAGGTCAGTGCGTCGCACAGCACCAGGCGGCCTTCGGCGTCGGTGTTCAAAATTTCGATGGTCTGGCCGCTCATGCTGGTGACCACATCGCCCGGCTTGACGGCCCGGCCGTCGGGCATGTTTTCACAGGCGGGAATCAGGCCCACCACGTTCAGTGCGGGACGCAACTCGGCCAAGGCACGGAACACGCCCAGCACACTGGCGGCGCCGCACATGTCGAACTTCATCTCGTCCATTTCGCCGGCAGGCTTGATGGAAATACCGCCAGTATCGAAGGTGATGCCCTTGCCCACCAGCACCACCGGTGCCTCGCTCTTGGCAGCACCATCGTACCGCATCACGATGAAACGCAGCGGCTCTTCAGACCCCTTGGCCACTGCCAGAAATGAGCCCATACCAAGCCGGGTGACTTCTTTGGGGCCGAGCACTTCGGTCTTGAACTTGGCTGGTTTGCCCAGCGCCTGCGCCGCTGTGGCGAGATGGGTGGGCGTGGCGTGATTGGCCGGGCGGTTGGCCCATTCCTTGGCCAGCTCAATGCCCGCAAGAATGCCTCGCCCATGCTTCAGGCCCACCGCGCAGGCGGCGGCATCCGCCACACCCAGGGTGATGGTTTGCAGGCTGCGCGCTTCGGCCTTGGGTTTGGTGGTGGTGTAAACGTAGCTGGCGTCGGCCACGGCCAGCATGGCGCCGGACACGACGCTGTCATCCACCCCGGCCAACGCGCCCAGGTGCAGCACGGCGTGTTTGCATTTGCTGGCCTTGATGGCATTCACCGCCGCCGCAGCGGCGCTGCGCACCTGTTTGGCGCTGCCATCGCCGGCACCGACCAGCACCAACCGCGTGGCGGCCAGACCAGGGTGGCGGTATGTTTGCAGCAGCCTGCCGGTTTTGGTGGCGAAGTCGTTCGCCTTCAGCGCGTGGTCCACCAGGCTGGCGATTGCGTCGCCGCCAGGTTTGAAATGCTCGTCGACCAGCACCAGCAAGGCGTCGCATTTTTCGCGCGCCAACTGCGCCAAGTCGAGGGATTTGAGTTCAAAGTTCATAATTCGGTGTCTTGTCGGCAAACTGATGTTATTCCATTCTTCCCTTCGCAAGGAGCTGGCCCGGGGTTTCGGCGCCACGCTGGTGGTGCTGATCACCATCGTCATGTCGGTGATCCTGATCCGCACTCTGGGCCAGGCCACCAAGGGGTCGGTCAACCCACAAGAGGTGATGCTGGTGATGGGGTACACCGTGGTGGGCTACATGCCCACCATCCTGACGCTGTCGCTGTTCATTGCCATTGTGGCGACGCTGTCGCGCATGTACAAAGACAGCGAGATGGTGATCTGGTTCGCCAGCGGACGCGGGCTGGGCAGCTTCCTTGCGCCACTGCTGCGTTTTGCCTGGCCGGTGCTGGCGGTGATCGCCGCATTCGCCCTGCTGATCTGGCCCTGGGCCAACCAGCAAACCGCCGAACTGCGGGAACGCTACGAACGGCGCGGGGACCTCGACCGAGTGGCCCCGGGGCAGTTCCAAACCTCGGCCAGCGGCAGCCGGGTTTTTTTCATTGACAAGGACGTGGCCAGCACCGGCAGCAGCAAGAACGTCTTCATCTCCACCAGCGAAAACGGCAAGGACACGGTGACGTCGGCGCAGAGCGGCCGCATTGAGATTGTGGGCAACGACCAGATGCTGCGGCTCAGCAATGGCCAGCGGCTAGAGACCACGGTCGCGACAGGCGAGATACAGATCAGTGAGTTTGCCGACTACAGCACCCGCGTGGGGACCTCGCGCCTGAGCCTTCCTGGCGAACTGCCCGTGCGGGCGCGCAGCACCCAGACCCTGGTGCTGGAGCCCACCCCACCCCACCTGGGCGAACTGGCCTGGCGCCTTGGGCTGGCCATGGCGGCGTTCAATTGCGTGGTGATCGCGCTGGTGCTCTCCAGCGTCAACCCTCGGGTGGGCCGTGCCGGCGGCATGGTGTTCGCCTTGTTCACCTTTGTCGTGTACTACAACCTGATCAACTTGGGCCAAAGCTGGATCACCGGCGGCCGGGCTGGCTTCACTGGCTTCATGCTGGCGCTGCACGGCGGTGGCCTGCTGCTGGGGCTGCTGTGGCTGGCCAAACGTCACCACAACTGGACGCTGCGCAGCCTGCTTCGCCGGCGCACGACCGAAGGTGCGGTATGAGAACCATCCGCCGCCTGATTTATGGCGAGGTGCTGGCCTCAGTCGGTTTTGTCACGCTGGGGTTTCTGGCGCTGTTTTTCTTCTTCGACTTCGTCGACGAACTCCAGTCCATCGGTAAGAGAGGGCTGGGTGGCACCTACCAGGTCCGCCATGCACTGCTCTACGTGGCCCTGCGGGTGCCAACGCACTGGTATGAGTTGCTGCCCATCGCGGTGCTGATCGGCACCATTTTTGTGATGGCACGTTTTGCCCAGAGTTCGGAGTACACCATCCTGCGCACCAGCGGCCTGGGCCCCTGGCGTGCGCTCAAAACCTTGCTGGGGCTGGGCGCCGTGTTTGTGGTGTTGACCTTTGCCGTGGGTGACTACCTGGCCCCCTTGAGCGAGCGCACCGCACAAATCGTCAAGGCGCGGTTCGAGGGGCGTCTGTCCATTGGCCAGACTGGCGCGTGGCTCAAAGAAAAGCTGCCCGATGGCAGTTACGCCGCCAACATCAGCGCACTGTCGCCCGACGGTGGCATGCGCGGCGTGCGGGTGTTCGAGTTTGACAACGACGGCTTCATGCGCGCCCTCAC
>CAZANT010000283.1:0-3464 GCA_964486575.1 uncultured Burkholderiaceae bacterium
TGATGGACAACCATTACGTGCCCAACCTGACGTTCGGCCCGATGATCTGCAGCGCGCTGAAGCCCCATGCGAAGGCGGCCGATGGCACCCCTGTGCCGATCGATGTGCACCTGATGGTGCAGCCGGTGGACGCGCTGGCCGCGGCCTTTGCGGACGCGGGCGCCGATTTCATCAGCTTTCACCCGGACGCGTCGCCGCACGTTCACCGCAGCATTCAGGCGATTCGCGCCAAGGGCTGCAAGCCGGGGCTGGTGTTCAACCCCGCGCAGCCGCTGGACGTGCTGGACTGGGTGATTGACGACATTGACCTGATCCTGATCATGAGCGTGAACCCCGGTTTCGGCGGCCAGAGCTTCATCGACTCCGCGCTGCGCAAAACCGAGGCGGTGCGCAAGCGGATTGACGCCAGTGGCAAAGACATTCGGCTGGAGGTGGACGGCGGCATCAAGGCCAACAACATTGCCCAGGTGGCGTCTGCCGGGGCCGACACCTTTGTGGCGGGCAGCGCCATTTTTGGCCAGCCGGACTACGCCGCCGTGGTGGCGGCGATGCGGCAAGCGCTCGCCAAGGTCTGAAACCGCCGCTGGGGGCTCTCAGGACTGGCCTGACGACCATTTTTAAGCCAAATTTACCTTAAGCCCTAGTAAATACTCATGATTCAGCTATTTATTCAATAGCTGATCAAGCTTCCACTACCCTTGGCTGACCTGCAGCCGGTAGCCCACGCTGGTCTCTGTCAGCAAGAGCACCGGGTGCGCCGGGTCGGCCTCCAGTTTTTGGCGCAGCTGGCGGATGTAGATGCGCAGGTAGTGGCCTTGCTCGGCGTGGCCGGGGCCCCAAACTTCGCGCAGCAGCTGGCGCGAGGTGACCACCCGGTCGGCCCGTTTGGCCAGCGCGTCCAGAAGCCGCCACTCGGTCGCGGTCAAGCGGACCGGCTCGCCCGCGCGCAACACCGCCTTGGCGTCCAGGTCGATGCGCAGGTCGCCCCGGACCAGGCTGGACTGTCCTGCGAGCGAGGTCTGCGCCGCGTGGCGCAGCGCCACCCGCAGCCGGGCGTGCAGTTCGTCCACGCCAAAGGGTTTGGTCAGGTAGTCGTCGGCCCCCGCGTCGAGGGCATCAACCTTCTGTTGCTCCTGCGCACGGGCCGAGATCACCACAATCGGCCGCTGCGTCCACTGGCGCAGCTGGGCGATCAGTGTGATGCCGTCGCGGTCTGGCAGGCCGAGGTCAATCAGGAACACATCGATGCGGCGGTTACCGGCCAGGGTCTCGCCCTCGGCGGCGGTCGCCGCCTCAAACACCTCGTAGCCTTCGGCTTCCAGCGTGGTCACCAGAAACCGGCGGATCGGTTCTTCGTCCTCGATCAGCAGCACGCGGATGGCGGGAGTACGCTGGGGCATGTCAGTGGTGCCTGGCAATGCCACGCCGCCCCAGCACACCCTCAAAAGGCTGCGGTCCGCGCAACGCAGGCAAGCGTGGGAGGGGTGTCATCTCACACGGCCTCGTCCAGTGGGCGCGCCTGTTGCCGGGGCTGGGGGAAGGTCATCTCGAAGCAGGCACCGCCGTCGTTGCGCACGCCCATGTGGCCCTTGTGCAGCCGCGCCACAGCCATGCAAATGGCCAGGCCCAAGCCGGTGCCAGCGCCGCCCGTGGGCTCGGTGCGGCCCCGGTAAAACTTTTTGAACACTTCGCGCTCGTGGCCGGGTGGCACGCCGGGGCCGTTGTCGGCCACCACCAGTTGCCAATCGCTGTCATGCAGCGCCACCCGCACCCGTACCGCGCTTCCCGGTGGGGTGTGTCGCAGTGCATTGTCGAGCAGGTTGACCAGTGCTTGCACCACCAGCCGGGGGTCGCACCAGACCACCGCGTCGGGCGGTACCTCGGTGTGCAGTTGGTGGCTGCCCAGCCGGGGGCGCACGGTGTCGCACGCTTCGGTCACGAGTTCGTCGGCGGGGCACCATTCGTAGCCCAGTGGCACGGCGCCATCTTCCAGCCGGGAAATGTCAAGCAGGTCGCTCACCAGGGCGTGCATGCGCCGGGCTTCGTTCAAGATGCTGTCCACCAGCGCGTGGCGACGTTGCCCGTCCAGCAGGCGGTCCTGGGTTTGCAGGCTGGTGGCCGCGCCGACGATGGTGGTCAGCGGCGTGCGGAAGTCGTGTGAAATGCCGGAGAGTACGGTGTTGCGCAGCCGCTCGGTCTCCACCTCCACGGCCGCGGCCGCGCTTTTGCGTTCAAACACCAGCCGCTCGATGGCCAGCGCCGCCTGGTTGGCAAAACCGCGCAGCAGGTGGTGGTCGCCGTCGCTGCCCCGCCAGTTCACCGGCGGACGAATCGCCAGCACCCCGAGCGGTGCACCGGTGCCCTGCAGTGGAAAAAACAGCGTGCCAGTGGCTGGCGGCGGGTTGCTGGCATCGTGGGGTGTCCACAACTGGCGCTGCGCCAGCGCCAACTCGTTGTGGCCCGAGACCGGGTGCTGGCAAAAACCCGTGGGGTCCTGGAGCCGGTCTTGCGCACCGAGCAGCAACAATGCGCACGGCATACCAAAGGTGGCCTGCAGCGCCGTGGCCAGACTGGCGGCAATGGTGTCTTCCGAGCGTGCCGAGGCCAACGCTTGGGCCAACTGGTTGAGTGCCATGGCGCTGCGGGCCTGGGCGTCGGCCAACTCCCCTTGCAAACGCACACTGAGCGCCAGCCGGCTGATGATCAGGCTGGCCACCAGCATCACCAGCAGGCTGAAGATGTGTTGGGGGTTGTCGGGGTTCAAGCCCCAGCGCGGGGCCACAAAAATCAGATCGAAGGCCAGGATGCTGGACAGCACGGCCAACACCGAGGCGCGCTGGCCATATTGCAGCGCCACAAACAACACCCCCGCCATGTAGACCATGATCAGGTCGGCCTGGTCAAAGTGGGGCTCCATCAGGGCGGTGATGGCGCTGCAAACCCCCACCACGGCCAAACCCTTGAGCCACCCGTACGGCCGGTGAGCCGCCATGCGCACGGCCGTGGCGCCGGGGGGCGTGTCGGGGCTCAGATTGGCGGTGGGTGTTGGGCGCATGGGGCAACCGATGGGTGCCAATGATTGTTGCACGCGCCCCGTGCGTCGTCAGGTCCGCAGGTTCAGGCCGGTGCCAAGGCCAGCGGCGCCTGGATGGTAGGTTCGGCCATGCCATAAGGCCATTGCTCAAACAACTGCCAGACGCTCAGGGCCTCGGTGCATTGTCCCAACATCTGGCGGAAGCGCCGGTCTGAGAACATGAGGGTGAGCTGCGTCAGGAGGTCAAAGTGCTCTGCCGTGGCGGGTTTGGGCACCAGCAATGCAACCATCTGGGTCACCGCAAGGCCATCGGGCGCGTCAAAAGCCAACGGTTCCTTGGGCCGCAAAAACGCGGCAATCGGCTTGCTCAGGCCTTTGACCTGGGCGTGTGGCAGGGCCATGCCATAACCCTGTGCGGTGGAGCTACGGG
>CAZANT010000284.1:0-3446 GCA_964486575.1 uncultured Burkholderiaceae bacterium
GCTCTTCTTTCAGGAGCAATAGCCCAGGCCAGTGGCCCCATTGTGTTGGTCAGCAACGAGATTGGACTGGGTGTGATTCCCATGGGCCGCGAGGTGCGCGCCTTCGTGGATGCACTGGGGCGCTTGAACCAGCGTGTGGCCGCCGCCTGTGCGCGGGTGACGCTGATGGCGGCAGGCTTGCCGTTGGTCTTGAAAGAGGTTGCATGAAACAGTGTCTGTTGTTTTGGCTGTGGACCTTGGCGCTGCCTGCCATGTCGCTCACCATCACCGACGACCGGGGCGTCGCGGTGTGGTTCGACAAGTCCCCCCAGCGCATTGTCAGTTTGTTGCCGTCGCTGACCGAAACCGTGTGTGAATTGGGCCAATGCGCCCGGTTGGTGGGTGTGGACCGGTACTCCAATTTCCCGGCGCAGGTCAAGGCCCTGCCGCAGGCCGGCGGCGGCATTGACCCCAACATCGAGGCGGTGGTGGCGCTCAAGCCCGATGTGGTGCTGATGGCCACCAGCTCGCGCGGCGTGTCTCGTCTGGAGGCGCTGGGCATCAAGGTGCTGGCCATGGAGCCCCGCAGCGCCGCCAGCGCGCAGAAGGTCATGCTTCGTCTGGGTGAGCTGCTGCAGGTGAGCGATGCCGCACGCCTCTGGCGTGCCATCGACGCCGGCGTGCTGGCCGCAGCGCAGTCCCTGCCGCCTCGCGCCAAACCCCTTCGGGTCTACTACGAGGTCAGCGTCGGTGGTTTCGCGGCGGGTACCACCTCGTTCATTGGCGAGACCATGGCGCGGCTTGGCGCGCAGAACATCGTCACACCCGACCTGGGACCGTTCCCGCGCATCAACCCCGAATACGTGGTGCGTGCCGACCCCGACATCGTCATGATTGGGCAGCGCAATGTGCTGGGTATGGCGCAGCGGCCGGGCTGGGCTGGCATGCGCGCTTTGCGCGACAAGCGGGTGTGCGTGTTCAGCACCGAGGAGTCCGACGTGTTGGTACGGCCCGGCCCGCGCATGGCCGAGGGCGCGCGCCTGCTGGCGAAATGCCTGGCCGAGAAAGGCAACTGACATGGCCACACCAGCGACCCCGCCCCACGCCACCGACCTGCGCCCCTTCGTCCCTGCCAAAGACTACGCGCTGTCGCGCCGCTTCTATGCCGCGTTGGGCTGGACGGAAGGCTATGCCGACGACCAGCTGACTTTGCTGGTTCGCGGCGACATGCGGTTTTATCTGCAGGCTTATTACCAAAAGGAGTGGGCCGACAACACGATGTTGCACCTGACGGTGACAGACGCCGCTGCTTGGTACACGCTGGCCACCGAGGTGCTGGCCGGCGGTGACTTTCCTGGCGCCCGCGTGAACCCGCCAGTCGAGCAGAGCTATGGCGCGTTGGTGACGCATTTGATCGACCCTTCCGGCGTGTTGCTGCACTTGGCTCAGTGGCACGACACCCCCGTATGAGTTCTGGCCGCGCCACCGCCCTGGCCATGGGCCTGCTGTTGGTCGGGCTGGCTGTGCTGCTGGTCGGCGTGGGCGTGGGCAGCACAGGATTCGAGAGCGTGCTGAACGCCCGCCAAGACCCGGTAGCGTGGCAGATTGTCTGGGACATCCGGTTGCCTCGTACGCTCGGGGCCTGGGTTGCCGGCGGCCTGCTGGGGCTCGCCGGCGCGGTGGCCCAAGGTTTGTTTCGCAACCCGCTGGCAGACCCGTATTTGCTCGGCAGCGCGTCTGGCGCCACGCTGGGTGTGGCGGTGGCACTGGCGCTGTTCGGCACCTCGCCATTTGCCACCCAGTGGCTGGTGCGCCTCGGTCTGACCGGCGCGGCCTTTGTGGGCGCGGTGGCCGGCGTACTGCTCACACTGGCATTGGCCAAGGGCGTGCAGCACACGCTGCGCTTGCTGCTCGCCGGGGTCATCGTCGGTGTGGTGCTGAGTGCCGCGCGCGATCTGGTCACGCTGGCTGCGCCCGACATCCTGCAGGCCATGCAGGCCTTCATGCTGGGCAGCACTGGATTTGTCGGCTGGGCCTCCTGCGGCGTGATGGTGGCCATGCTGCTGCCAGCCATGGTGGTGGCTTGGGCGCTGGGCCGAGCCCTTGATGGCCTGGCCTTGGGCGAGGCCACGGCGCGCAGCCTGGGCTTGCCGCTGGCGCTGGTGCGGGTGGTGCTGGTGGCGGTACTGGCACTGGCCACCGGCGCAGCGGTGGCGCAGACCGGGCTGATCGCGTTTGTTGGCCTCGCCGCGCCGCACCTGGTGCGCTCCATTGTGAAAACCACGCACGGCAGGCTCGTGGTGCTCAGTGCACTGATGGGTGGCCTGCTGTTGATGACTGCCGACGTGTTGGCCCGCTGGGTGATTGCGCCGCAGGAACTGCCCGTCGGTGTGTTGACTGCGCTGCTCGGGGGCAGTTACTTGCTGTGGCTGATGCACAAACGCAGCGTGCGGGGCGGGGGCATTTTGTGACGGTCTCGGCGTTGGAAACACGCGGTCTCTGTGCCGCTTTGGGCGGCACCGAGGTGCTGCACGGCGTCGATGTGGCTTTTGCCAAGAGCCGCTGGACCAGCATCGTCGGCCCCAATGGCGCGGGCAAATCCACGCTGCTTCGCGCTGTGGCCGGCCTGTTGCCCCACCGCGGGGACGTGATGCTGCACGGCCAACCGCTGGCCAGACTGCCCGGCCGAAAACGGGCTCGCACGATGTCCTGGCTGGGACAGGGCGAAACCGGTGCCGACGACCTGAGCGTGTTCGACGTCACCATGCTGGGCCGCCTGCCGCACCAGCCCTGGCTGGCGCCGCCCTCGGCTGCCGACCGCGCGGCGGTGGAGACTGCGCTGCGCGCCACGCAGGCCTGGGACTGGCGCGCCCGCGCACTGGGTGCGCTGTCGGGCGGGGAACGCCAGCGGGTGCTGCTGGCCCGAGCGCTGGCCGTGCAGGCCGAGGTGCTGCTGATGGACGAGCCACTCGCCAACCTCGACCCGCCGCACCAGGCCGACTGGATGGACCTGGTGCGCAACGAAACAGCCGCCGGTCGCACCGTGGTCAGTGTGCTGCATGAGATTTCGGTCGCCCTGCAAGCAGACGACCTGGTGGTGATGGACGCTGGCCGCGTGCTGCACCACGGCCCCTGTGCCGACCCAGCCACCCACGTCGCGCTGTCGGCCGTGTTTGGCCACCGGCTGGCCATCCACCGCATCGGCACGCAATGGCTCGCCGTGCCCCGGTAAACAAAAGACCCTGAGACACCCTCCATGCACATTGAAACCCCGCCCACCGCCAAACCCTACGACAAGCCCGAGGGCGAGCGTCGCGGCATCGTCATCGTCAACACCGGTGACGGCAAGGGCAAAAGCACAGCCGCGTTCGGCTTGGCCCTGCGCGCCCACGGCCGCAAGCATGTGCACGGCAAGGACGTGAAGATCTTCCAGTTCATGAAGGTGCCCACCGCACGTTTTGGCGAAC
>CAZANT010000285.1:0-3434 GCA_964486575.1 uncultured Burkholderiaceae bacterium
CCGCCAACCAGTTGCGCCCGGTGCGCATCACCCGTGGCTACACCATCCACGCCGAAGGCTCGGTGCTGATCGAGTTCGGCAACACCCGGGTCCTGTGCACCGCCTCCGTAGAAGAGAAGGTGCCTGGCCACAAAAAGGGCAGCGGCGAGGGATGGGTCACCGCCGAATACGGCATGTTGCCGCGGGCCACCCACACCCGTGGTGACCGGGAAGCCGCGCGCGGCAAACAAAGTGGCCGCACGCAGGAGATCCAGCGGCTGATTGGCCGCTCCATGCGCGCGGTGTTCGACTTGAAAGCGCTGGGCGAGCGCACCATCCATCTCGACTGTGACGTGCTGCAAGCCGACGGCGGCACCCGCACGGCCGCCATCACCGGCGCCTACGTGGCTGCGGCCGACGCGGTCGGCACCTTGCTCGCCAGTGGCAAGCTCAACACCTCTCCCATCCGGGGGCCGGTAGCGGCGGTGTCGGTGGGCATCGTGCAGGGCGTACCCTTGCTGGACCTGGAGTACACAGAAGACTCCGCCTGCGACACCGACATGAACGTGGTCATGACCGGTGCAGGCCACTTCATCGAGGTACAAGGCACGGCCGAAGGTGCGGCCTTCTCTCGTCGTGAACTGGACAGCCTGCTCGCCCTGGCTGAAAAAGGCATCACCGAGCTGGTCGCGTTGCAAGCCGACTCACTCTCAAAATAATAGCATTACTGCTTGTCTTCACTATGGCTTGGGGTCCATTTGGCATCAAATCCCATGAAAATAGTACTCGCATCGAACAACCGAGGCAAATTGACCGAGTTGCAGGCCATGTTCCAGCCCCTGGGTGTGGCGCTGCTCACGCAGGCCGAGTTGGGTATTGGCGAGGCCGAAGAGCCCTTCCGTACCTTTGTGGAGAACGCGCTGGCCAAAGCCCGCCATGCGGCGCGCCATAGCGGCCTGCCCGCGTTGGCCGACGACGCTGGCCTGTGTGTGGACGCCTTCGGTGGCCTGCCGGGGGTGGACACCGCCTACTACGCGACCCAGTTCGGCTACCCCAAGGGCGATGACTCCAACGTGCGCGCGCTGCTGGAACAAATGCAAGGCGTGAGCCACCGCCGTGCCGCCATGGTCAGCACCCTGGTGGCGGTGCGTACCCCCGAAGACCCCGAGCCGCTGATCGCGGTCGGCCGGGTCACCGGCGAGATCACCCACGAGCCGCGGGGCAACGGCGGTTTTGGTTTTGACCCGGTGATGTTCGTGCCCGCGCTTGGTTGCACCTTTGCCGAAGTGAGCGACGAGGCCAAAAACGCCCATAGCCACCGTGGTCAGTCCAGCCGGCAAATGCTCACGCTGATCCGTGAGCGCTGGCTGTGACCATTCCCATCCTCCCGGCCGACGCCGTTCCGGCGGTGGTGCCCGACCTGGCGCACCTGATGCGCCCGGGCACGCTGCAGCTCGCTGCGCTGCCGCCGCTGTCGTTGTATGTGCACCTGCCGTGGTGTTTGAAAAAATGCCCTTATTGCGACTTCAACTCCCACGAGTGGTCGGCCACGGCAGGGCAACTGCCCGAGCAGGCCTACCTGGACGCGCTGTGCGCCGACATCGAGTCCGCGCTGCCGCTGGTCTGGGGTCGGCCCATCCACAGCATCTTCATTGGCGGCGGCACGCCCAGCCTGTTTTCACCAGTGGGAATTGACCGACTGCTGGCCGATGTGCGGGCCCGCCTCAGGCTCACGCCTGACTGCGAGGTCACGCTGGAAGCCAACCCCGGTACTTTCGAAAAAGACCGCTTCCGCGCTTTCCGTGCTGCCGGCGTAACGCGGTTGTCGGTCGGTGTGCAAAGCTTCAATGACCGGCACCTTGTCAGTCTGGGCCGGGTACATGACCGGACCCAGGCGCTGGCCGCGGTGGCCGAGGCGGCCGACGCCTTCGAGACCTTCAACCTCGACCTGATGTACGCGCTGCCAGGCCAGACTCTGGCTGAGCTGGGCGATGACCTGCGCACCGCGCTGTCGCTGGCACCGCCGCACTTGTCCATCTACCACCTGACCATTGAGCCCAACACCTACTTTGCCAAGTACCCCCCCGCCATTCCGGAAGACGACCTCGCCTGCGACATGCTGGACCTCATCACCGACCAGGCCGCAGCGGCAGGGCTGGCGCGGTACGAGGTGTCTGCCTACGCCAAGCCCGACCACCGGTGCTGGCACAACCTCAACTACTGGCAGTTCGGTGACTACCTCGGGGTGGGCGCCGGTGCCCACAGCAAACTGAGTTTTGCGCAACGGGTCGTGCGCCAGGTGCGTTTTCGCGAGCCGCGGCGGTACATGGAACAGGCGCGCGCTGGCACGCCGGTCGCACAGCACCACGAGGTTCCACGGGCCGATTTACCGTTTGAATTCATGCTCAACGCGCTGCGGCTGAAGGACGGATTTGCATTGCAACAGTTTTCTGAACGCACCGGCCTGCCAGCCAGCGCAATTTCACGGGGGCTGGCCGAAGGCGAGAAAAAAGGTTTGCTGGTGCGCAACCTGCAACAGGTTCGGCCCAGCGGCAAGGGCTTTGATTTCCTGAACGACCTCCAGGCGCTGTTTCTGGCCGACGGCGCCTGAAGTGGCTTCTGGCTGTCAGGCGGTGACCAAAGCCAGTCCGGCGACCACACCAAAACTGCCTAATACGGTCAAGGCGCCCAAGTAGACCGCCCAGCCGGCCGTTTGCAGGGTGGCCACGAGCCAATCGGGCAGATCAACGTGTTCAGGGTGGGTGTGGGAGGTGATCATGGTGTGTGCCTCGTTGAAGACAACGTCATGATCTACCTTGGCCTCTGCGGCGAACATGCGCCAAGTTCGCCAGTCGGCGTCGGTAGCGTCCTACGTGGCGGTTTACTTGACGGTAAAGCCGTCTATTGCCCAGCCCGCGGGGCTGAAAACGCCAGGCGGTGGTGGCACCACCGCCGTGGTCTGGCCGCGCGAAGTGCTGCGGCCTTTGCTGAAAGCCCAGCCGGTGGGGGTTTGCAGGTATTCCAGTTCGATGCGTTCGGCAGTGGACAGGACCAGGTCGGCAATCGCCTCGGCGTCGGCTTTGGTGGCTTGCGGCGCGGAGACCCCCGAGAACATGTCGAACGAGGCGGTGGCTACCAAAGGCGGCAAGGCCGGGTCAATGCGCCGAACGTTCCATTTGCTGCCACTCATCCGCGCCTGCAACATCACCCATTGACCACGCGTGTCCGCTTCGCGGATGACCACCATCGGGTAAGCGGCCCGCGCAGCAAAAATGCCTGCATTTTTGGAGAACTGTTCGGCGGTTTGCGCGTGGGCACTGGCGACCAACAGGGTCGCACACAGGGCCAGACTTTGGGCGATGGGTTTCATGGGGGCCAGCCTCACAAGACGGTGAACGGTTTGGCGGAAGCGGTGAGATTCGAACTCACGGATGGTTTCCCATCGCCGGTTTTCA
>CAZANT010000286.1:0-3434 GCA_964486575.1 uncultured Burkholderiaceae bacterium
GTTCCGACTTGCGCAAAGACCACCCCCTGTTTGCCCAGCGGATTCGCCAAGCGGTGCGCAAGGGCGGCGTGGTGAATGCCCTCCACGCCACGCCAGCAGATTGGGCCTTGCCCATCGCCAACGAAATGCTCGTGCAGTCGTCCGATTGGGTGCATGGCCTGGCGTCTGTTGCGAGCGCTGTTGCCGCCGCTGTCGGTGTGCCCGCGCCGACCGCCGTCGCCCCCAACGACACCGCCGCCGCCATTGCCAAATCACTGCTCAGCGGCGATCGAAAAGCCATTTTGTTGGGCAACGGCGCCGCCCACCACGCCCGCGCGTCGTCCTTGTTGGCCTTGGCCGGTTGGATCGCTCAACACACCAACGCCACCGTGGGTTACCTCACCGAAGCCGCCAACACGGTGGGTGCGCAATGGATCGGTGCTGTGCCAGCTCAGGGTGGCTTGAACGCTGGACAAATGCTCGGCGGTGCGCTCAAAGCGGCGCTGTTGCTCAACACCGAACCAGAGTTCGATTCCGCCGCAGGGGCCCAAGCTGCGCAGGCTTTGGCTCAGGCCCAAATGGTCGTGACGCTGAGCCCGTTCAAGGCGAACATGGCGTTCAGCGATGTGCTGCTGCCGATCGCCCCGTTCACCGAAACGTCGGGCAGCTTCGTCAACGCCGAGGGCTTGGTGCAAAGCTTCCACGCCGTCGTAAAGCCTCTGGGCGAGACGCGACCCGCTTGGAAAGTGTTGCGGGTGTTGGCCAACTTGATGGATCTGCCTGGCTTTGAGTTCGAGTCCTCCCAAGACGTCCTGAAGCAACTGCTGCCGGCGGGCGCGGCGCCCCGGGTCCCCGCCGACCTGCTGAGCAACCGCACCTCGGCGCAGGTGGACCTGTCCCCCGCGCAACGCGAGCCGGTGGTGGCGCGCATTTACCAACTTGACGGGCTGGTGCGCCGCGCCAGCTCGCTGCAGTTGACGGCCGACGCCCGCGCCAAGGGGGCGTCCGCATGATCGACAACCTCTACAACCTAGGACAAGGCTTGCTGAGCGCCAGCTGGTGGGGCGGCATGGCTTGGCCCGTGATCTGGAACCTGCTGAAGATCGTGTTGCTGGTGCTGCCCTTGATGGGTTGTGTCGCCTACCTGACCCTGTGGGAGCGCAAAGCCATTGGCTGGATGCAGATCCGCATTGGTCCCAACCGTGTGGGCCCGTTGGGCTTGCTGCAACCGATCGCCGATGCGCTGAAGCTGCTGACCAAAGAAATCATCGTGCCGGCGGCGGCCAACAAGGGGCTGTTCCTGCTGGGCCCGGTCATGACCATCATGCCGGCGCTGGCCGCCTGGGCGGTGGTGCCGTTCGGGCCAGATGCGGCCCTGGCGAACGTCAATGCGGGTCTGCTCTTCATCATGGCCATCACCTCCATGGAGGTCTACGGCGTGATCATCGCGGGCTGGGCGTCCAACTCCAAATACGCCTTCCTCGGGGCGCTGCGCGCGTCCGCACAAATGGTGAGTTACGAGATCGCCATGGGCTTTTGCCTGGTGGTGGTGCTGATGGTGTCGGCCAGCCTGAACATGACCGACATCGTCAACGGCCAAAACACAGGCATGTTCGCCGACCAAGGTTTCAACCTGTTGTCGTGGAACTGGCTGCCGTTGTTACCGATTTTCGTGGTGTACATCATCTCCGGCATCGCCGAAACCAACCGCCACCCGTTCGACGTGGTGGAGGGCGAGTCGGAAATTGTGGCGGGCCACATGGTCGAGTACTCGGGCATGTCGTTCGCGATGTTTTTCCTGGCCGAATACGCCAACATGATCCTGATCTCGGCGCTGGCCGCGATCATGTTCCTGGGTGGTTGGGCCGCACCGGTGTCGTTCAGCGCGCTGGGAATGCAAACGCCTGGCTGGATTGAGGCCACGGCCTGGTTCTGGAACTGGTTCTGGCTGTTCGGGAAAACCTTCTGCGTCGTCACCATGTTCCTTTGGGTGCGGGCGACCTTCCCCCGCTTCCGTTACGACCAGATCATGCGTTTGGGCTGGAAGATTTTCATTCCCGTCACCTTGGTGTGGCTGGTGGTCGTGGGTGGCTGGATGCAGACACCCTTCAACATCTGGAAGTAATCGGAGCCGCTCATGACTGCCCCCGCGACATCTTTGGCGTCGCCAGCGTTTTCGCTGAAAGACTTCCTTTCCAGCTTCATGCTGGTGGAACTGTTCAAAGGCCTGGCCTTGACAGGCAAACATGCGTTCCGACGCAAAATCACGGTCCAGTTTCCTGAGGAGAAAACGCCGATCTCACCGCGGTTCAGGGGCCTGCACGCGTTGCGCCGGTACGAGAACGGTGAAGAGCGGTGCATTGCCTGCAAACTTTGCGAAGCGGTCTGCCCAGCGATGGCCATCACCATCGAGTCCGACGTGCGTGCCGACGGCTCACGCCGCACCACCCGCTACGACATTGACCTGACCAAGTGCATTTTCTGCGGCTTCTGTGAGGAAAGCTGCCCGGTGGACTCAATCGTGGAAACCCACATTTTCGAGTACCACGGCGAAAAGCGGGGCGACCTGTATTTCACCAAGGAGATGTTGCTGGCAGTCGGCGACCGCTACGAACCCGAAATTGCGGCCAATCGTGCCGCAGACGCCAAGTACCGCTGAAGGCGGGTTGGCAACACAACAAGAAGCGACCCATGGACGTCAAAACCGGCCTGTTTTATTTGTTTGCTGCGGTGCTGCTGTTTGCAGCCTTCCGCGTCATCACCGCACGCAACCCGGTCTATGCCGCGTTGTACCTGGTGCTGGCTTTCTTCCAGGCATCCGCCATCTGGTTGCTGCTGAAGGCGGAGTTCCTTGCAATTTCACTGGTGCTGGTTTACGTGGGCGCGGTGATGGTTCTGTTCCTGTTCGTGGTGATGATGCTGGACGTCAACCTGGACAGCATCCGACGTGGCTTTTGGAAGCACTTTCCTCTGGCTGGCGGAATTGGTGTGGTGATTGCGTTGCAGATGTCCTACGTGTTGCTGGGAGGTTTCCGGCCCAGCGAGCAACCGCGCTCCAACGCGGCGCTCGAGCTGGCGACCTCCGAAGTGTCCAACACCAAGGAACTCGGCAAGCTTCTCTACACCGAGTACCTGTACCCGCTGGAAATTGCTGCGGTGATTTTGCTGGTGGCCATCATCGCGGCCATCGCGCTGACCCTGCGCCAGCGCAAGGACAGCAAACACGCGAATCCGGCAGACCAGGTGCGCGTACGGGCACGCGACCGCATGACGGTGGTCAAGCTGGCCGCCACGCGACCGACACAGCCCGCTGCGCCCGAAACGGGTGCGACCGAAGCCCCAGCCGGGGAGAAAAAAGCATGACGCTCACCCTTGGACACTACCTTTCACTCGGTGCGATGCTGTTCGCGCTGTCGGTGATCGGCATCTTTTTGAACCGCAAGAACCTGATCGTG
>CAZANT010000287.1:0-3402 GCA_964486575.1 uncultured Burkholderiaceae bacterium
GAAAGACCCGGCTGTTCCAGCTCCAGATGTTGAAGTCCAGCATGGTCATGATCTTTGGCGTCTGTGTGCCGGGATCCACGTCGAAGGCGTTGAGCAGAAAACAGAAGTCGCGGTCCACCACATCGATCATCGGGTGCTGCCCCTTGGGGTGGGTGACCCACATGCCCATCATGCCCATCGCCATCTGGATGGCTTCGTCGGCATGCGGGTGGTACATGAAGGTGCCGGGACGTCGCGCAACAAACTCATACACAAATGTCTTGCCCACAGGGATCTGCCGTTGCGTGACACCGCCCACGCCATCCATGCCGTTGGGCAGACGCTGGCCGTGCCAGTGGATGGTGGTGTGTTCGGGCAACTTGTTGGTGACAAAGATGCGCACCCGGTCGCCTTCTACCACCTCGATGGTGGGGCCGGGACTTTGGCCGTTGTAGCCCCACATGTTGACCTTGAAGCCGGGTGCCATCTCGCGTACCACTGGCTCAGCGACCAGGTGAAACTCTTTCACGCCCTGGTTCATGCGCCAAGGCAGGGTCCATCCGTTCAGCGTCACCACCGGGTTGTAGGGTCGGCCGGACAGCGGCTCCAAAGGGGGGGCTGTGGCGGTGCTGTCCATCAGCACCGGCTCGGGCAGGGCGGCCATGGCCACCTTGCTGACGGACGCGACCGCGGCAGCAGCGCCGGCGGCACCCGCCACAAAATTTCTGCGGTTCATGTCAATGTCCTTTGGCGTCGGTTGCACCAGAATTGGAGCTGGGTTGTGGGGTGGACAAGCTGCCCGGTGAGGTGGCCGTCAGGGCCGTTTGCAAGTCG
This sequence comes from uncultured Burkholderiaceae bacterium, assembly GCA_964486575.1. Lineage (GTDB taxonomy): Bacteria > Pseudomonadota > Gammaproteobacteria > Burkholderiales > Burkholderiaceae_C > PCRC01. The sequence goes on from CAZANT010000287.1 coordinate 814, forward strand.
GTGTCGGCCAGCCAGAAATCGCGTTGTGCCTCGATGGCGTTATTCACCGCCAGTACGCTTTGCCGCGTGGTGCCCAAGAGGTCCCACAGGCTCGCGAACATGCCGTTGTAGCGCAGCAGCGTTTCGTCGTTGATGAACTGACGCAGTGGCACCACCTCGTCGCGGTAGGCCACCGCGAGGTCGTAGGCTGTGCGGTAGCCAAAGTAGGCTTCGCGGGCCTCGCTTCGGGCAAGGCCGGCAGTTTCTGCCACGCGGGCCACCGACTGCTGGTAGATGGCTTCGGCCCGAGCGTTGCGTGCGCTGCCCCAGTCAAATATCGGTAGCACCAATTCCAGTTCGAAGCCGCGCTCGGTATCGCGGTCACCTGTCGCGTTGTTGAACGTGGTGTTGCGCTGGTAGCCGAAGTTCAGCGCGTTGACGTAGCCGCTGGCGCGGGTGAAGCCAAGCGATTGGGCCACATAACGCGATTCGTCGACCGCACTTCTCACATCCAGCCGTTGTGCAATGGCCTGTGCCTCGACGTCATGTAATTCGCGCGGCGCGGCTGGTAGGTCTGGCAGGCGGTCGGCGAGCGTGAAGTTGGTTTGTGTGCCCCACAGGCCCATCAGCCGGATCAGCCGCTCGCGGTGCACTTTGGCCGCGAGTTCGGCTCGTGCCAGCTGTGCTGTCGCGTCGGCAAGCGTCACTTGTTCTTGCGCCTGGCGCAGCCGCGACCAGTTGCCCACCCGCGCCATGCGGCGGGCCAGTTCCCCGCCGGCTTCCGCACCTTCTTTTACGTCGCGCATGTAAGCTGCGGTTTGTTGGGCCGCTACCGCGTTGACCCACGCCTTGCGGGTGTTGGCTGCGAGCAGCACAACTTCTTGCGCGGCCTTCAGCTTGGCGAGTTCGGTTTGCTGGCTCTGCCATGCGCTGCGCCAGGGCAGGGTGAGCAGGCTCATCAAGTCAAAACCGAGGACGCGTTCAATGCTGCGGACTTGTCCCTCCCGGAAAGCACCTACTGCGAGGTGGGGGTTGGGCAAACGGCCCGCTTGGACCCGGTCGGCATCGCTGATCGCGAGCTGCGCAAGAACGGCTTTCAAACCAGGGTTGTTGAGCAGCGCGATGCGTACTGCGGTGTCACCCGAGATGGGTTGTGACAGCAGTTCTTCTACCTGTTGGGCCGTCGCTGTTTCGGGTACGGACAGGGTGGGCTCAACACCACCGGTTTTCCCGCGGGTCAGCTGGGCCACGTCGTTCCGCAGGCCGTCGGGTGCCACCGCAGCGCAGCCGACCAGCCCCAGCGCAGCGAAGGCGAGGAGGGTTTTCCTGATCACCATGGTGGCCTTAATGGCGTTGCGCTGGCGCGTCGGCGGTGGGCCCCATGGTCTCCTGCGCCGCCTCCCATTTGAGAATATCGACGAAACCATTGCGAAACTCGCCCACGTCGGCGTTGGCCTTCTTCCAATCCACTTGGCCTTGCTCGACGCCTGTGGATGTGTCCGCAAAGACAGAGCGGTAGCGGGCCGGCGGCACAAAGACGGCCGGGTCGGTCATGCTGGGCGGCTTGCCTGGCGCTGGTGGCGTGGCGTAGGCTCCCAGCGGGAGTACAAGCGCCCACAGCGTGGACGCAACTAATCGGATTGCCATGAAAGATCTCCTTGAACAAACAGACTGCCGTGCCACGCCGGAATCACCGGGATGACACACGGACCTCGGGTCTGCGGTTCAGGAAATGGGCGGCTTGAGGCCAGCGGCAATGTCCGCGCTGGCATAGGAGCGGCTGCCCGAGAGGGGCGGTTTGGCTGGAACGGAAGTGGGTTGCCATTCGGAAAATTCTGGGGCGAAAGCCACCGAATGACAAAGATTGCAGGCGGTACAGTTGTGTTGGCTGCTGTCGCTTTCCTCGGCCGAAGCCTCATGGCCATGACAGTCGGCAGCAGGCGAACTCTTGTGCGCTGCGGACTCAGAGCCGGTCGCATCCGCCGCATTGGGCGCGGTGGCGTGCGCTGCGGTCAGCTGTTCGGTCAGCATGCCGGTGGCCATGGCATCGCCTACCCAGCCGCGCAGAGGCAGCAGGGCGACGAGCAGGGCAAGAAGCAAGTGACGCATACTTTGAATGATAGACCGAGCCCGGAAAAGTTGCATTCTTGAGTGGCCTGTTGGCACGGTTTCTGGCCGACCCGGTGTCATGAAAGGCCTTCTGGCGTCCTGGCTAAACAGGGGCGGGCAGCGTGCGCGCCTTGTCTAGCCAGAGCTGAAGGCTGTCGAACAGCGCGATTTGGCTGAAGGAGCAGCTTTCCTCGGAAAACAGCGCGCTGGACTCGAGCCGGTCGAGCAATTGCAGCAGCACCTCTGAATAGCGTGGGGGCAGGGTGCTGAGCCAGCGCGTTTCCGCGCGGCAGGCGCTGGCGAAAGCGACCACCGAAATCTTGCCTAGGCGCAGTTGCTGCAAGGCGGCCTCGAGTCGTTGCCAAGCGGCAGGGATTGGGTTGGGAGTGTGCATAAGGTGTGCGAAAGCCTGCGTCAAAACCGCCGCAGCCGGCAGCAGAACGTCGAATTTGGCAGAGATTAAGCGAAAACCACAGTTGGCCATCGTAAAAGCTCACGACA
>CAZANT010000288.1:0-3388 GCA_964486575.1 uncultured Burkholderiaceae bacterium
GTAGGCGGGGTGGGAAGCGCCGAGGAACTCGTCCCCAGCCTGCGCCGTCAGGGCCAGCGCTTCGTCAAATACATGGGTGCTCATGGGCCCTGAGTGTGCCGTCTTTTTGCACTTCAGGGCGTCGTACCGGTGACTGGTGCGGCCGTCAGCGTGGCCAGACGGCCCAGGCTCTGCAGCGCTCTGGGCCACAGACTGCGGGTGAATTGTTCCCGGAAGAAACCAAAGTGCCCGATGCGATGCGCTCCCACGTCCTGCGGAGCGATGGATTCCACCGCACGGGGCGCATGGGTGTACCAGTCCACCAGGTGTTGCGTGCCCCGCAAGGTCATCAGCTCGTCGTCGGTCATGGACAAGGCCAACACTGGGAACCGGGCACGCGCATAGGCCTGCTGCACGGGCGCACCCTCCGCCCCGATGGCGTACTGCGGGTGCAGGCACCAGCGCCGCCATTGCAGGATGACTCCGGCGGGCAGATCGCCCACCATGCGCAGTCGGCGGCCTGGGAAGTAGCCACACAGCCTGGTGGCCAGCGGGACGGCAACGAACCAGAAAAAGGGCACTTTTCGTTTCAGAGCCGGCGCGTTGTCGCGCCAGTAGCCGCTCCCCGCGGCGACGCTGAGCAAGCCAGCCACCTTGTGGGGGTGCTCTATCAGGCCAGGCAGTTGGGCGCCCAAACTGTGGCCGAGCAAGTACAGCGGCCGGTCGGGTAAAGCCGCATGGGCTGCGTCCACCACGGTGCTGTAGTCACGTGCCCAGTCGAACAAGTTGGCCTGAAACCCACGAAGGGACCGGCGATGGCTGGCGGGGACCGACTCGCCAGAACCTCGGTAGTCGAAGGTGGTGACGCGGCAGCCCTGGGCCGCCAGCCATGCGGCAAAAGCACAATAAAAAGACTGCGGCACACCCATCGCACCGCCAATGACGATGCTGGCTCGCGCCGGACCGAGGGGCTCGTACACCCGAGCCGTGAGGGGTGTGCCGTCGGAGGAATTCAGTGGCACCAGGGTCATGGGGTCTCCTCGCAAGCAATCATCCGTCCCGATCGGCCGACGCAACACCGACCCTTTGGCATGGCACTGGCGAGCAAAGTCCAACCGATCCCACCCCATGGCGGGGACGGGTCGAACGGCCGATCAAACGCGTTCGAAAATGCCGGCAGCGCCCTGTCCCATGCCGACGCACATGGTGACCATGCCGTACTTCTTGTTGTGGCGGCGCAGCGCGTGCACCACGGTCGCCGAGCGGATCGCACCGGTGGCGCCCAGCGGGTGCCCCAAGGCGATGGCACCGCCCATGGGGTTGACCTTGGCCGGGTCCAGACCGAGGCTGTTGATCACAGCCAAAGACTGCGCAGCAAAGGCCTCGTTCAGCTCGAACCAGTCGATGTCGTCTTGCTTCAGGCCAGCGTAGCGCAGCGCCGCCGGAATGGCTTCGATCGGGCCGATGCCCATGATGTGGGGCGGCACACCCTTGGAGGCGTAGCTCACGAAGCGCGCCAGCGGCGTGAGACCAAAGCGCTTCACCGCGTCGCCACTGGCCAAGATCAGCGCACCGGCGCCGTCGGACGTCTGCGAGCTGTTGCCAGCGGTGACGGATCCACGGGCGGCGAAGACCGCGCGAAGTTTGGCCAGACCCTCCACCGTGGTGTCGGGGCGGGCGCCTTCGTCCAGGCTCACCATGCGGGTGCTGGTGGACACCTCGCCGGTCTCCAGGTTGGGCGTGCGCTCGGTCACTTCAAACGGCGTGATTTCGTCGGTGAACTCGCCCGCCTTCATCGCGGCGATCGCCTTCATGTGCGAGCGGTAAGCGAATTCGTCCTGCGCTTCGCGGCTGACTTTCCACTGGTTGGCCACTTTCTCAGCGGTCAAGCCCATGCCGTAGGCGATGCCGATGTTCTCGTCGTTGGCGAACATCGCTGGCGACAGCGACGGCGAGTTGCCGCTCATGGGCACCAAACTCATGCTCTCCACCCCGGCGGCAACCATCACGTCGGCTTCGCCCACGCGGATGCGGTCGGCCGCCATTTGAACCGCCGACACACCAGACGCACAGAAACGGTTGACGGTAATGCCACCCACGCTGGTGGGGAGGCCCGCCAACACCGCGCCGATGCGGGCGATGTTCAGGCCTTGTGGCCCCTCGGGAATAGCGCAGCCACAAACGATGTCTTCAATGGCTTGCGGGTCCAGCGTCGGCACCTGGGTCAGAGCGGACTGCAGTGCGCGCACCAGCAGGTCGTCGGGCCGAACGTTGCGGAAGGAGCCGCGGTGCGAGCGGCCAATGGGCGTACGCGTGGCTGCAACGATATAGGCGTCTTGAACTTGTTTCATGGAGTCATTCCTTAGGGATTTTGTTGTGGCCCGGGCTCAGGCTGGAGCGCGGAGGGAAGGGGATGCCGCCGGTTTCTTCGACGGCACCCAGGCCCAGATGAATTCACAGACGATGGGCTGCTCTCCAGAGCCGTCGGTCACAGTGACAGGGACGACCACTTCGCCTTTGTCCTGCGACTGCATCAATGCGCGCTGCTGTGGGCTCAGGTGCGCCACCGCCCGCATGTCGCCTACCGCGCGTCGCTTGAACTGCACGCTGAGCGCCTTGGCCAGGGGCAAGCAGTCGTCGCGCACATTCATGCCCACGACCATGCCGGTGGCGGTTTCTGCCAGAAGGGTCATGGCCGCGGCATGCACACCCTGAATGTGGTTTTGCACCCGACGCCGGTTGGCGATGGTGATTTCCACCTTTTCAGGGGTCATGGTTGCAAAACCCAGTCTGGCTGTCCCGGTGAAGGGCACCGCCCGGCGCAGCGCCAAGTTGCGCACGCCCTGACGCCAGGGTGCCGGCACCTTATCCAGTCGGGCCAGTGTGCGCGCTAGGCGGTTGGGTCGGTTGGCGGTTTCAGCCATGGTGGGCAAGCAGGGGTGGTGTCAGTTGCGCACCGGCTTGCCGGTGGACATCATGCCCAAGATGCGCTCTTGGGTTTTGGCGTGCGTGATCAGCGAGCAAAAGGCCTTGCGTTCCAACGCCAGCAGGTATTCCTCGGTCACCAGCGTGCCAGCGTCGATGTCGCCGCCACACACGACCTCAGCGATCAGGCTGGCAATGTGGAAATCGTGCGCGCTGATGAAACCACCGTCGCGCATGTTGACCAACTGACCCTTGATCGTGGCCAGACCGTTGCGCCCAGCCACCGCGAACGGCCGGCGGTGGGGTGGACGGTAGCCGGCGTTGTACATCGCCTTGGCTTCGTTGATGGCCACGTACAGCAGTTCGTCCTTGTTGGGCACGATCACATCGCTTTCCAGCACGTAGCCGAGCTTGCGACTCTCCAGCGCGCTGGTGCCGACCTTGGCCATGGCCGCGGCGGTGAAGCCCTCGGTCAGGAAAGGCA
>CAZANT010000289.1:0-3387 GCA_964486575.1 uncultured Burkholderiaceae bacterium
AATGTCCACTGCCAGCCGGGGCGGGTCTGGCACAAACAGGGGGCGGGCCACCAGCTCGCCGTCGGACTCGATGGTGACGCGGGTGTACTCATCGGCCGGCCAGACCCGAACCGCCACGATGCTGGCGCCCCGCGCGATCTGGTGCGCACCCAGCAGCAGCGCCAAGGTACCGCCCTGCAGCACCGCTCGCCGCGTCGGGTCGTGGTGTTGGTTCAAGTGGCCTGCCCTTGAATCAGCCCTTCCAACAGCGCGAGGCCCAGCGGCGTGTTGACCAACAAGCGCACCGTGCGGGAGAGGTCGGTCTGCGCGTCGATGTGGATGGCGAGGTCCGCCACAGGCAGCAGCGCACCGGCTTTCTCGGGCCATTCCGAGAGCTTGAGCCCGGGGCTGGCAAACACCTCGCGAAAGCCAGCGTCTTCCCACTCCTGTGGGTCGTTGAAGCGGTAAAAATCGAAGTGCCAAATCGCAAGGTTTGGCAATCCTGCCAGGCCCGGTGCCTCGTGCGGCTCCACCACCGCATAGGTGGGGCTTTTGATGCGCCCGGTCACACCGAGTGTCCGCAACAGGTGGCGCACCAGCGTGGTTTTGCCCGCACCCAGGTCCCCGTGCAGGGTGATGCAGCAGTCGCGCACGCCCGGCAGTGCCGCCAGCCGGGTGGCGAAGGCGAGGGTGTCGTCCTCGCTGCGCCAAACGCATGAATACGCCGCGTCGCTTTCTACAATGGGCAAGTGACTGTCAACCGTTTGCAACTGCTACCTCTGGTTCAGGCGTGGGCCCGGGAACTGGGATTCTCCCAAATTGGCGTGAGCGGGGTGGACTTGTCTTCCGCCGAACCGGGTTTGATGGCCTGGCTGGCCGACGGGTTCCACGGCAACATGGGCTACATGGCGCGCCACGGTCTGAAGCGCGCCCGCCCGGCCGAACTGGTGCCCGGCACCGTCAGCGTTATCACCGCCCGCATGGACTACCTGCCGGCCGACACACCCGACGGCTGGCAAGCCGTCGAGTTTGACCGGCTGGCGCGCCCCGCCGAGGGGGCCGTGTCGCTCTATGCCCGGGGGCGGGACTACCACAAGGTGCTGCGCAGCCGGCTGCAACAACTGACCGATCGCATGGCCACCCACCTCGGGCCATTTGGCTACCGCGTGTTCACCGACTCCGCCCCCGTGCTGGAGGTCGAGCTGGCCACCCGCAGCGGCCAGGGCTGGCGCGGCAAACACACGCTGGTGCTGAACCGCGAGGCCGGCTCGATGTTTTTTCTGGGTGAAATCTACGTCGACTTGGCACTGCCCGAAAGCGCGCCCGTCACGCCCCACTGCGGCAGTTGCCGCGCATGCCTTGACGTCTGTCCGACCCAGGCCATCGTGGCCCCTTACCGGCTGGACGCGCGCCGCTGCATTTCCTACCTGACCATCGAACACGCCGGGCCCATCCCGGTGGCATTGCGTGCCCCTATGGGCAACCGCATCTACGGCTGCGACGACTGCCAGCTCGCCTGCCCCTGGAACAAATACGCCCAGCGCAGCCCCTTGCCCGACTTTGACACCCGCCCTGGCTTAACCAACACACCGCTGGCGCAATTGTTCGCATGGACCGAGGCCGAGTTTTTGCACCTCACCGAAGGCTCGGCCATTCGCCGAATCGGCCACGAGCGCTGGCTGCGCAATGTGGCGGTGGCCCTGGGCAACGCGCTGCGCGCGGCCAGCACATCCGGAGAGGCCCGTGCCATGCAACACGCCCTGCACCAGCGTGTCGACGACCCAAGCGATCTGGTCCGTGAACACGTCGCATGGGCGCTCCAAGACCAGTTTTTAGAACAAAGTGGCCTTGAGCCAGAGTAAAACCTGGCGCTACAGCTACACATTCAGGAGCAACCATGCACGCACTCACCCACCTGCTTGGCACCGAACACCCGCTGATCCAGGCCCCGATGGCGGGCGTTCAGGGCAGTGCCATGGCCGTGGCCGTCAGCAACGCGGGGGCGCTTGGCTCGCTGCCCTGCGCCATGCTCACGCCGGAGGCCATTCGCCAGGAACTGGAGGCCATCACCCGCCACAGCAACCGGCCTTACAACCTCAATTTTTTCTGCCACACGCCGCCCGACCCCAAGGTCGAGCGCGAAGCCATGTGGCGTCAGGCTCTGGCCCCGTACCTGGCCGAGTTCGGCATTGACTCGTCCACCATCCTTGCAGGCGCTGGCCGAGCGCCCTTCAGCCACGCGGTGTGCGACGTGGTCGAACCCTTTCGTCCGCCGGTGGTCAGCTTTCACTTCGGCCTGCCGTCGCCCGAATTGCTGGCGCGAGTGAAGGGCTGGGGCGGCAAGGTGCTGTCGTCTGCGACCACGGTGGACGAGGCGCGTTGGCTGGAAGCCCACGGCGCTGACGCCGTGATTGCCCAGGGCCTGGAGGCCGGTGGCCACCGTGGTCACTTTCTCAGCCAGGACCTGGCACTGCAGATGGGCACCTTCGCGCTGCTGCCCCAGGTGGTGCGCGCGGTGAAGCTGCCGGTGATCGCCGCCGGTGGTATCGCCGACGCCGCCGGCATCCAGGCCGCCCTGGCGCTCGGCGCAGCCGGCGTTCAAATTGGCACCGCCTACATGCTGTGCCCCGAGGCCACCACCAGCGCCATCCACCGCGCCACCCTGCAAAGCGACGCCGCCTGCCACACCGCACTCACCAACCTGTTCACCGGCCGGCCCGCGCGCGGCATTGTTAACCGGCTGATGCGCGAACTCGGCCCCATCAACCCGGTGGCGCCCGAGTTTCCGCTGGCCACGGCGGCGATTGGCCCGCTCCGGGCGAAAGCCGAAGCCGAGGGCCGTGGGGACTTTTCGCCGCTCTGGGCTGGTCAGAACACCACGGGCTGCAAGCCAGTCGGTGCTGCTGAACTGACTGCCACCCTGTTGCAAGTACCACCCCAGCGCGACAGCCCCCGCCCGTGACGGCTGCACTCAGCGCGTGAGCAGACGCCGCGCGAGGTGGCTGAGGCCGTCGACCACCGCCACCATCAGCAGCATGGCGGCAAGAATGGTGGCGGTCTTGTTCATCTGAAACAGACCGAGGTGGAAAACCAGCAACTGGCCCAGCCCCCCGGCGCCCACCACCCCCAACACCGCCGCTGCGCGGATATTGTTCTCCCAGCGGTAGAGCGTGTAGCTGAGGAGCTGCGGCAGTACTTGTGGCAGCGTCGCATACCAAAAAATCAGGCTGCTGCGCACGCCGTGGGTGCGCAGTGCCGCCCCGGGGCCAGGTGGTGTGTTTTCAATCGCCTCGGCAAACAGGCGACCCAGCACCCCGGTGGTGTGAAGGGCCAGCGCCAACGTGCCGGCAAACGGGCCCAGCCCAGCAGAGATCAGCAGCAGTGCAGCCCATACCAGTTCGGGGATAG
>CAZANT010000290.1:0-3376 GCA_964486575.1 uncultured Burkholderiaceae bacterium
CAGAAGATGCATCTGCTTCAACGTGGACCACGCCCGGCGACTGGTAGCGGCTGCCGGCAGGGATGGTGAAACGTTCCCAACCGTCACGCCGCACGTGCACACCGAACCGCGCCAACAGGTTGAGGGTGATGTCGATGTAGGGTTTCGATATGAGCTCACCCATGACCTCGATCACCACGTCCTTTGTGGCGACCAGCGGCAAGGCCATCAGCAGGGCGGTCAGGAATTGGCTGGAGACGTCGCCCCGCACCGGGATGGGCATGTCCAAGTTCAATCGCGGGGCCATGCCCCCAGCGCCCAGCCGCAGCGGTGGGTAACCGGGTTCGCCCAGGTAATCGATGCGGCAGCCCAACTGGTGTAAGGCATCAACCAAATCCCCAATCGGCCGCTCGTGCATGCGGGGCACGCCGCTCAGTTCAAACTCTCCGCCCAACACCGCCAAAGCCGCGGTCAAGGGACGCATCGCGGTGCCCGCATTGCCCATGAACAGCTTGGCGCCGGTGGGGCGGGCACCACCCAGCCCTGTGATGGAGGCGGTGGTGCCGTTGCGTGCCACCTCACAGCCAAGCTGGCGCAGCGCAGCCAGCATGATGCGGGTGTCGTCGGAGTCAAGCAGGTCGTGCACCGTGGTGCGGCCCTGGCTGAGTGCCGCCATCAACAGCACCCGGTTGGAAATGCTCTTAGAGCCTGGCAGGCGCAAGCGGCCAGCGGCGTGGGCCAGCGGGGGAAGGTCGAGGAATTCGGTGCTGTACATCGGCCGCTCTGTTCAGGCTGTCGGGATGGAGTGTGTTCCCGCGCGCCAGCGCGCGGGAGGGTCGGCAAACTTACGGGGTGGTGCTCACGCTGGTCTGGACCCCGGGCAGTTGCCAGCCACGGCGTGCGTCGCGCGCTTGGGTGATGGCCGCCTCCAGCTCGGTGGTCTGGCCATTCGCCACCATCGCCTCCAGCGATGCCAGCGAGGCGCGGAAAGCAGCGCATTGGCGGGCAACCTCCTCTCGGTTGGCCAGCAGAATATCGCGCCAGACGCGTGGGTCGCTGGCGGCAATGCGGGTGAAGTCGCGGAATCCCGGCCCGGCTAGCGACAGCAGTTCGCTCGCCTTCGGCTGCGACGCGATGCCGTTCATGTAGGCAAAGGCCAGCAGGTGCGGCAGGTGGCTGACGGCAGCGTAGGTTGCGTCGTGCGCTTCGGGCGACATCTTCAACACCTGGGCGCCCAAAGCAGTCCACACCGCGCTGGCCTTTTGCAGCTGTGTTGTGAGCGTGCGCTCAATGGGCGTCAAGATGACCTGGCGGCCGGAGTACAGGTAGGTGTCGGCATGGTCGATGCCCGCGCTTTCCTTGCCTGCAATCGGGTGCGCAGGTACAAAGCTGCCGATCTGGTTGCGCAGCACGCGCCGGGCTACCTCCACCACGTCGCCCTTGGTGGAGCCGACGTCCATCACCAGCATGTTGGGCGTGATGAGGTGGCGAATGGCTTTCAATGTCGACTCGGTGGCCGCCACCGGCACTGCCAGCAGCACGATGTCAGAACCGGACACCGCCAGCAAGGCGGACGAGGCCTCGGTATCAATCACCCCCATGGCCTTGGCGCGTTCCACTGTAGAGGGGGATTTGCTGTAACCCACCACGCGCTTCACCAGTCCGACGCGCTTGAGTGCCAGCGCGAACGAGCCGCCCATCAGGCCGCAGCCGATCAAACCCAGTTGGTCAAACATCATTCGCTGGCGGGGTAGGTGCCCAGCACCTTGTAGAACGCGCAGCGTTCCTGCAGCTCGGCCAGCGCGGCAGCCACATTGGGCGTTCCGGGGTGACCCTGCATGTCGATGTAGAAGTAATACTCCCACTGGCCAGAGCGGGCCGGGCGGGACTCGAACCGGGTCATTGACACACCGTGGGCTTTCAGCGGCACCAGCAGGTCGTGCACGGCACCGGGCCGGTTGGGTACCGAGACGATCACGCTGGTGCAGTCTTTGCCTGAGGGGGTGGGTGCTGCCAGGGTGTGCGGCAAACAAACCACCACAAATCGGGTACGGTTGAAGGCGTCGTCCTGGATCGCGTGCGCGGCGGTGTGCAGGCCAAACGCGGTGCCAGCACGCTCGCTGGCAATGCCCGCCCAAGCGGGGTTGGTACTGGCTAGCCGCGCGCCCTCGGCATTGCTGGACGCCGCCCGGCGCTCGGCGTGGGGCAGGTGCGTGCTGAGCCAGCCCTGGCACTGGGCCAGCGCCTGCGGGTGGGCAATCACTGCTTCGATGCCGTCGAGCGAATTGCTCAGGCGCAGCAGGTGGTGGCGTACCAGCAGGCTGGTTTCACCCACGATGTGCAGCGGCGAGGTGAGGAACAAATCCAGCGAACGCGAGACCATGCCTTCGGTCGAGTTTTCCACAGGCACCACGCCAAAATGCGCGCTGCCCGCTGCCGTGGCGCGGAAGACTTCGTCAATGCTGGCGCAGGGCACATGCTCGATGCTGCCACCAAAAAACCGCACCGCCGCTTGTTCGCTGAACGTACCCACCGGGCCCAGGTAGGCCACGCGCTGCGGCGCTTCCAGCGCACGGCATGCCGACATGATTTCGCGCCAGATGCTGGCCACGCTGTCCGGTTGGAGCGGCCCGCCATTGGCCGACTGCAAAGATTGGATGACTTGGGCTTCGCGCTCGGGGCGGAACACTGGTGAGCCTTCTACCCGCTTGATTTCACCAACCTCGTTGGCCAGCGCGGCGCGGCGGTTCAGCAGAGTCAGCAGTTCTTTGTCAACGGCGTCGATCTCAACGCGCAGTTCAGGCAGGGTTCGGGTCATGACTGCGGGCGACTTCAAACGTCGGTGGGTTCGACATCCGCCTCACCGCCATCGGCATCCGCCGAGCCCGGGGTCACGTTCGCGTCGTTTTCCACAATGCGCTGCAGGCCGCTGAGTTGGGTGCCTTCGTCCAGCGCGATCAGCGTCACGCCCTGCGTCGCCCTGCCCAGTTCACGGATCTCGCTGACACGGGTGCGCACCAGCACCCCCTTGTCGGTGATCAGCATGATTTCGTCGTCGGCATGAACCAGCGTGGCCGCCACGACCTTGCCGTTGCGCTCGCTTTGCTGGATGGCGATCATGCCCTTGGTGCCGCGGCCGTGGCGCGTGTATTCGACGATGCTGGTGCGCTTGCCGTAGCCGTTCTCGGTGGCGGTCAGCACGCTCTGCGTCTCGTCCTCGGCCACCAGCATCGCGATCACGCTCTGGCCGTCTTCGAGCTGCATGCCCTTGACGCCGCGGGCGGCGCGGCCCATCGCGCGCACGTCGTCCTCGTCGAAGCGCACCGCCTTGCCGCCGTCGCTGAACAGCATCACGTCGTGCTTGCCGTCGGTCAGCGCGGCGCCGATCAGGTGGTCG
>CAZANT010000291.1:0-3348 GCA_964486575.1 uncultured Burkholderiaceae bacterium
GCGCAGGTAAAGCGGGGTTGAGCGAGCTAACGGCTGGAGTCGGTGTGGCGGCAACACCTTTGGCTCATATCAGCATGGTGTTGCGGATCAGGCCGACGGCCAGACCCTCGATCTCGAAGGGCTCACCGGGCTCGACCACGATGGTTTTGAACTCCGGGTTTTCGGCGTGCAGTTCGATCACGTTTTTGTTGCGGCGCAGCCGCTTGACGGTGACTTCTTCTCCCAGCCGTGCCACCACGATCTGCCCGTTTTTGGCGTCTTTGGCCATTTGGACCGCCAGCAGGTCGCCGTCCATGATGCCAATGTCGCGCATGGACATGCCGCGTACCTTCAACAGGTAGTCGGGTCGACGCTGGAACAGGCTGCTTTCGACATAATAGGTTTGGTCGACGTGCTCTTGCGCCAGGATGGGCGACCCCGCCGCGACCCGGCCGACCAAGGGCAGCGCGAGCTGGGCCAAGCCGGGCAGAGGCAAGGAATACTGCTTAATGCGCGATTCATTCAGTGCCCGCAGGGTGTCACTTTTGAGGCGGATGCCGCGGGAGGTGCCGCTCACCAGTTCGATCATGCCTTTGCGGGCCAGCGCCTGCAAATGCTCTTCGGCGGCATTGGCAGATTTGAAGCCGAGTTCAGAAGCGATTTCAGCGCGCGTAGGGGGGGCACCGGTGCGGGCGATGGCGCTCTGAATGAGGTCTAGGATCTGTTGCTGGCGGGCGGTCAGTTTGACGGGAAAATTTTGCATGTCCATGGCCATCCCCTGAGTGGCACGCCGCTGGACCGGAGTGCGTGGTTTAGCTGTCTGAATATCCAGTAACTGTATTTTTAACCAGTTTTTGAAAGTTTGCAAGTGACCCAGCCAGACATGGCGCGCAAGGTGGTGGTGCTGGGTACGGGCGGCACGATTGCCGGTGCATCCGCCCGACCCGGAGACGACCGCCACTACAAGGCGGGGCAGATTGGTGTGGAACGGCTGCTGCAAGGTCTGCCTGACTTGCCGCCCGGCGTCGTGGTGGAGGCAGAGCAGGTGGCGCAGGTGGACAGCAAAGACATGGACACAGCGCTGTGGCTGCAGTTGCGCCGCCGGGTGGTGCACTGGTTGGCGCAGCCCGATGTGGCGGGGGTGGTGGTGACCCACGGCACCGACACGCTGGAAGAAACCGCTTTTTTTCTGAGCGCGACGGTGCAGGTCACCAAGCCGGTGGTGTTTGCCTGCGCGATGCGGCCGGCCACCTCGCTGGCGCCGGACGGGCCGCAGAACCTGCGCGACGCCGTCACCGTGGCGCTGCATCCTGGATTGCGGGGGGTGCTCGCCGTGTGCGCCGGCAGCCTGCACAGTGCACGCGATGTACAGAAACTGCACACCAGCCGCCTGGATGCCTTCAGTTCTGGAGATGCTGGATGTTTAGGTCACATTCGTGCCCAGAGGCTATTTTTGATGCGAAATTGGCCCGGAGCCCCTTCGGAATATTACGGTGATGCTATTGAAAGAATAGCTACAGATGCCGATTTGCCGCGGGTAGAGATCGTCATTAGCCACGCCGGTGCCCAGGGCGGTGTGGTGGATGCGTTGGTGGTACAGGGGGTGGATGGCATTGTGGTGGCGGGCACTGGTAACGGCACGGTACACCAAGCGCTGGAGGCCGCCTTACTGCGGGCGCAGTCGGCCGGAGTCGTGGTTTGGCGCAGCACCCGCTGTGCGCTTGGGCTGGTTGCGTCCCGGTCTGAAGCAGCCCTGCCCGATGCCGGTGGCCTGTCTCCGGTGAAGGCGCGCATTGCGCTCATGCTGGCGCTGTTGTCATGTTCAGCGCGCTGAAGTCCCACGTCTGGGCCTACCCGGCGCTGGAAGTGGTGCACATCTGCGGCATCGCATTGTTGCTGGGCAATTTGGTGTTGCTGGAGTTGCGTGTGTTTGGCTGGGGCCGGGCGCTGCCGGTGAAAGACCTCGCACGGTTGAGTCTCGGGCTGGCGGCCACGGGGTTTGGTCTGGCGGCAGCGTCCGGTCTGCTGATGTTCGCGTCACAGCCAATGGAGTTGCTAAGCAATCGGATTTTTACCCTCAAGATGCTGTTGTTATTCACCGCGGCGTGTAATGCAGTGGTGTTCCACGCGCGCGGCGCGCTGGAAAAACTGGACTTCTGGGCACGGGGGCAAATGCTGTTGTCCACCGCCATCTGGCTTGCCGTTATCGCCTGCGGCCGCTGGATTGCCTACTTTTGAAGGAGTACACCATGCATCGACGCCACCTGATGCTCACCGCGTTGACACTGCCCGTCTGGGCCCACGCCCACCACGGCTGGAGCAGTTTTGACCAGTCGCGGCCAATCTACTTGGCCGGTCGGGTGGCCAAGGTGAAGTGGCAAAACCCCCACGCCGAACTAGAGCTGGAACTGCCCGCCAACCCCCTGTTGCCGGCTGACCTGACCCGGCGGGTGCTGCCGGCCCAAACTGCGCCGGTTGAGGGACCCGCGCTGCTGGCCAAGACGGTGTTGCCGACCCGCAAAGACCGGCGATGGGAGGTGGAGTTGGCGCCGTTAACCCGGCTGTCCGCCTGGCGTGTGGCCGAGATTCAGCCCGGCGCCGAGGTGGCGGTGGTTGGCTTCACCTTCACGGGTGAACAAGGCGCTGCGGTGCTGCGGGCCGAGTACCTCTTTGTGGGCGACCAGGTGTACGGCCTGCGGTCCAGCCCGGCCTGAAAAAACAAAAGCCGCCGCGGCGTTGGCCGGGCGGCTCCGTCAGCGCTCAAAGCTCAGCTGCTGAGTGCGGCGAAGGCCCGGGCGGTGATTTCGTCCACCCCACCGGTGCCGCTGATGGCACGGTATTTCGGTGCAATGGCAGGCTCGGCCTTGGCCCAGTTGGCGTAGTAGTCGACCAGCGGGCGGGTCTGCGCGCTGTACACCTCGAGCCGCTTCTTCACGGTCTCTTCCTTGTCATCGTCACGCTGGATCAGCGGCTCGCCGGTGACATCGTCTTTGCCCTCGACCTTGGGCGGATTGAACTTGACATGGTAGGTGCGACCCGAGGCCACATGGGCACGGCGGCCACTCATGCGTTCGATGATGGCGTCGAACGGCACGTCAATCTCCAGCACGTAGTCGAGCTTCACGCCCGCGGCTTTCATCGCGTCGGCTTGGGGGATGGTGCGTGGGAAACCGTCGAACAGAAAGCCATTGGCGCAGTCGGGCTGAGCGAGGCGTTCTTTGACCAGGTTGATGATCAGGTCGTCGCTGACCAGACCTCCCGAGTCCATGACTTTTTTGGCTTCGATGCCCAGCGGTGTGCCAGCCTTGACGGCAGCGCGCAGCATGTCACCCGTGGAGATTTGCGGGATGCCGTGCTTCTGGCAGATGA
>CAZANT010000292.1:0-3345 GCA_964486575.1 uncultured Burkholderiaceae bacterium
ATGACCAACCTGGCCGTGGTGCTGGTGCTGGGCATTGTTGCCAACCTGTTGGGTGTGAACCGTTTTCTCACCGCCAACGGCCTGAACCTCGGCGCATTGCTCGGCTTCGCGCTGATCATGGGTTTTGGTGGCGCGATCATTTCTCTGTTGATCAGCAAGCCTGTTGCCAAATGGAGTTCAGGCGTGCGGGTCATCAACCAACCACAGTCGTCTGACGAGGCTTGGATTGTCAGCACCGTGGAACGCTTCGCCAAACAGGCCGGTATCGGCATGCCCGAAGTCGGTATCTTTGAGGGCGCGCCCAACGCGTTTGCCACGGGCGCATTCAAGAACTCGGCACTGGTGGCTGTGTCCACGGGTCTGCTGCAGGGCATGACGCGTGAAGAAGTAGAGGCGGTCATCGGACACGAGGTCGCTCACATCGCCAACGGCGACATGGTGACCATGACCCTCATCCAGGGCGTCATGAACACCTTCGTGGTGTTCCTGAGCCGCGTGGTTGGTTATGCCGTGGACAGCTTCCTGCGCAAAAACGATGAAAACAGTTCTGGGCCTGGCATCGGCTACTGGGTCACCACCATCGTGTTGGACATCGTGCTTGGCTTTGTGGCCGCAATCATCGTCGCCTGGTTCAGCCGCCAGCGCGAGTTCAGGGCCGACGCGGGCGCTGCCGCCCTGATGGGTCGCAAGCAGCCGATGATCAACGCTCTGGCCCGACTGGGTGGCATGGAGCCCGGCGAGCTGCCGAAGAGTGTGGCCGCCATGGGCATTACTGGGGGCATAGGCAAACTGTTCAGCACCCATCCACCGATTGAAGAGCGGATCGCCGCACTGCAGCACGCGCAAAACTGAGCGTTCAGTGGCCGCACAAAAAACCCGGCGCAGGCCGGGTTTTTTTATGTCTTGTTATTGCAGTAAACGGCTGCCAGGATAGAGACCTGGTTTGAAAATGGGCAGTTCAATGCCCGTGGCTTTCACTGTGTAGGGGTTGTTGTAGAACAAGCCCAATGCTGGCTCCAGTGACGATGCGATGGGAGGAATGGCAGCGCCATCAGCACCTGTTGAGCCTGCCACCACGTTGAAGAGGCCGGTCGCACCGCTGAGCCCGACGGCACTGACCACCGACGCGTATTGCACATGCTGCGGGTAGAACAGCAGCCCGACCTCGTCGCCATCTTGAAGGCGTTCGCCCACGCCTGGCAGCAGCACCGGGCCCAACTTTTGGCTGTTGCGGTTGCTGGTGTGGCTGCCCACGCCAAAGGCCGTCACTTGGTCGTCGACCAGAATGGTTTTCCCGCCGCGGACGATGCCAACGCCAACGAATGCGTTAGTGGCCTGTAACGCGCCCGGTGTGGGTGCCACCTCGAGCGAAGCCACCGTAGGAATCCCGGCCAGTACCTGCCCTGCGCCTCGGACGGTGGCGACTTTGACAAAGACCGGCTGGGTTGCGAGCGCGGGCACCCGAGCGTTCAGGCTGGACAGCCGCGCACCCATCGCGCCAGGTCCCGACAACGAGCCCACGGGCACTTCGTTCAGCGCTACGCCAGCAGCGGCTGCCATGGGTGCGCCGACGGTGTCCGCCACTGACAGGCAAACCTTGGGGATGGCGCGCGCAGTGTCAGATGGAACGCCCTTGAGGTGCTGGTCGAACCACGCCAACACCGCCGGAATGCCCGCAAGATTGCCGCAGTTGCTGTTACCTTCGGTCTGGTACGCGAGTGGATTCATGTGCCCGCCTTCGGTGGACAGCAACCGCACGTCTCCCCCAGCAGCTTCAAAGTAGCGTTGGTTCCAGTAGGCCTCGGTCAAGTTGAACAGGTTGTCGCGGTTACCTTGAATGAACAGTGCGGGTACTTTCCGTAGCCGCGCCTGCGCTTCTTTGAAGCCCCAGGGGCGTCCGGCCCGTTCCTGGGCCTGGAAATAACCCATGCCATGGCGCGTGAAGAAGTCAGCGAGTTCGTTGTCGCTCACTTTGCGCGGCTGGGTCGTGGGGCGGTTCAACGCGGACACCAGGTTGGCACGCGAGCGGATATTGAATGCAGTGGGGTTGTTGACGTTCACCTGATTGCACAACGAGGCGACGACCGGGGTGTTCTGGACACCGCCCACGTTGACGCCGAGCAGGCACAGCAGGCCGTCAAACCCCAGCTTGACCGCATCCCCCGGCAGCAGGCTGTACATCAGGTCATGCCACGTGCCCACCGGTACGATGGTGTCAATGCGGGGTTCCAACGCGGCCAGGGGCAACTGGAAGCCGCCGCCGTAGCTCACGCCCAAGGTCCCGACTTTGATGTCTTTGGCAATGCCGGTACCGGTCTGACGCTGGATTCCGAAGCGCTCGGCGTTGTCGTAGGCCCAATCAAGAATGGCGCGGGCGTCCTGCGTTTCCAGCGCTGGGTCAATGATGCGGGCGTGGCCACCGCCGTTGGCAGGTTTGGACTCGCCATGGCCACGTTGGTCAAAGCTGATCACGACATATCCGTGGAACGGCAAGGTTTGGGCGAGTTGGGTCACGGCCGGGAACAGCGGCAGCGACGTCGGCAGCTCCCCGTTGGCCGCAAGGGTACTGACGCGGGTGCCACCATATCCATGGCTGTGCAAAACCACAGGAAACACCTCACCAGGACAACGCGCGGGAAGCAGCACACTCAGCGCTATGGTGGTGCTATTTCGGGGCCGGGAGGTGGGATCGGCGTCCGAGGGCAGGGGGACCACAACGGTTTGTTGAATGGCCTCCGGCGGGGCCGGGCTGGCGCAGGCAGGCGAATTGGCAACTGCATGACTGGCAGCGCAGATTGCCGCCAGGCTCAAGCCCAGCGTACGGATGAAGGTGAACAGTTGAAATGGCATGGTGAACGCGGACTCGATGGGAGGTAACGCAAAAGTTAGCATTCTCGGCGTCGTCGCACCATCTCCCGAACCCTCGAGGGCCGTCACCTGCGCGACCATTTCGGTACTTTTCCCGCGTTCAGCGCTGGCTTATGGTGGGGCCACCGCACAGTTGCAGCGCCAGTGCCTCGGCCACCTTGATGCCGTCCACCCCTGCCGACAAAATGCCGCCGGCATAGCCTGCACCCTCGCCGGCGGGGTAAAGCCCAGGCAAGTTGAGGCTTTGTAAATCGCTTCCGCGCGTGATGCGCAAGGGCGCCGAGGTGCGGGTTTCAACGCCGGTCAGTACAGCGTCTGGCATGTCGTAGCCCTTGATCTTGCGGCCAAACACGGGGAGCGCCTCCCGCATCGCTTCGACTGCATAGTCGGGCAGGGCGGGGGACAGGTCACCGAGTTTCACACCGGGCTTGTACGACGGCAACACGCTGCCGAATTCTGTAGACGGCTGGCCAGCGA
>CAZANT010000293.1:0-3321 GCA_964486575.1 uncultured Burkholderiaceae bacterium
TGGCGCTGGCCCGAGCTGTGGGGCATGAACCTCGAGCAGATCCGCAACCCGCACCGCATCTACCCAGGCCAGACGATGTACCTCGACAAGTCGGGAGGTCGCGCGCGTTTGCGTCTTGGCCGCGCCAATGGCGATGGTTTGGGCGACGTGGAAGGCATCCAGACGGTGCGGCTTTCACCCCGCACCCGCAGCGGCACCCTTGCCGACGACGCCATTCCCACCTTGGCTCCCAACCTCACCGAGCCGTTCCTGACCGACGCGCAGATCGTTGAACTTGAGGCGCTGGAGAAAGCGCCGCGTTTGGTGGCCAACAAAGACAGCCGCGTGCTCGTGACCACCGGCGAGCGCGCTTACGCCAGAGGCAACCTGCCCGACGCCGAGACCACCCCCCGCTATTGGCGCATTTACCGCAACGCCAAGCCGCTGATCGACCCGACCACGAAAGACGTGCTGGGCTACGAGGCGCAGTTTGTTGGCAAGGCCGAGCTGGTGCGCGGTGAATCGCTGCGCCAAGTCACCGACGACAAGGGCAAAACCACCACCGACGTGATCCCCGCCACGGTGGACATCCTCAGCGCCAAGGAAGAAATGCGCGCCGGTGACCGGCTGATGCCCGAGCCACCGCGCGAACTGCTCACCTACGCGCCCCGGATTCCACCGCAGGCCACGGCTGGGCAAATCGTCTCGGTCTACGGTAACGCGGTGCGTTATGCAGCGCAGAACCAGGTGGTGGTGATCAACCGGGGGGCCCGCGATGGGCTGGAGCGCGGCCATGTGCTGGCATTGGTCAGCGATGGCCGCCGCCTGCTGGACCGCACCGCCGGCGAGCGCACTGCCATCAAACTGCCAGACGAGCGCAACGGCCTGATGATGGTGTTCCGCACCTTTGACCGGCTGTCTTACGCGCTGGTGCTGGAGATCACCGACGGCGTGCAGGTCGGCGACCGCTTCACCAACCCTCGCTGACCCCACCACCATGCGCAGCGAGGGGCTGGCCGACTGGCTGCGGCTCACGCTGACGCCCGGTATCGGCCCAGACACCGCCCGAAAACTGCTGAGCGCTTTCGGCCTGCCTGAGGCGGTGTTCTCCCAACCCGCCAGCGTCCTGCGCCAGGTGGTGAGCGCCGCACAGGCCACGGCCCTTGCCACCCCGCCTGCACTATTTACAGCGCAACTCGCAGCCACCGAGGCCTGGCTGGATGGCGCGGCCGATCGCCGCATCTGGACGCTGGCCGACACCGACTACCCCGCAGCCCTGCTGCAAACCGAAGACCCCCCGCTGCTGCTGTACGCGGTGGGCAGCCTCACCGCGAGTGGCTTCACTGCACCCGCGGTGGCCATTGTTGGCAGCCGCAACCCGACGCCCCAGGGCGCGGCCAACGCGCGCGCTTTTGCCGGCAGTTTTGCCGATGTTGGCCTGGCGGTGGTCTCGGGCATGGCGCTGGGGATAGACGGCGCGGCCCACGAGGGCGCGCTGGACGCGGGCGGCACCACCATCGCGGTGGTGGGCACCGGGTTGGACCGGGTCTACCCCAAACGCCACCTCGGGCTGGCCCACCGCATCGCCGCCAGTGGCCTTATGGTGAGCGAACTGCCACTGGGCACGCCACCGCTGGCGCACCATTTCCCGCGCCGCAACCGCATCATTGCCGCGCTCAGCCAGGGTACGCTGGTGGTCGAGGCGGCACTGCAGTCGGGTTCGCTGATCACCGCGAGGCTGGCACTGGAACAAGGCAAAGAAGTCTTCGCCATTCCCGGGTCCATCCACGCGCCCCAGTCGCGCGGCTGCCATGCACTGATCAAACAAGGCGCGAAGCTGGTCGAGTCGGCGCAGGACGTACTTGAAGAACTGCGCTGGCCGGGCCGCCTGGCATTTGCTCCTGAATCTGCAGCTGACTCACAAGGATCCACCACGGCTCAAGGCCAGAATGGTCTAGAAAATGAGATTCTGACCGCCCTGGGGCACGATCCCGCCAGTCTGGACGTGTTGATGGCCCGAACCGGGCTGGATGCCGCTGGCCTGCAAGCCCAATTGCTGGCGCTGGAACTGGCCGACCAGGTCGCCCGGCTTCCCGGTGGCCTGTTCCAGCGCGTGGGACGGGCCTAGCCCCCAGCCCCCGCCCCAGACGCCCGGTTGACCTCCAGCGTCCAGGCTGCATGCCTTCTGCGCTACATTTGACGCATGTTTGAAGTGCTTGTGTTCGTCTATGAAAATTACTGGCGTGGTGACGCCTGTCCCGAGTTGTCGCAGTTGGGCCGCAAGCTCAGTGCGGTCGGATTCGAAGACGAAGACATCGAACAGGCCTTGCACTGGCTCGATGGCCTGAACCTCACCGCGCAGGCGTCTGCTGTGCTCCCGCCGAATGCGCTGCCGCAGTCGGCCAACAGCCTGCGGGTCTACTGCGCCGAAGAACAAGACCACCTCGGCGCGCAGTGCCTCGGCTTTGTGAGCTTCCTGGAAAGCTCGGGCGTGTTGCCCGCCTTCATGCGCGAAATCGTCATCGACCGGGCGATGGCCGCCCCCGGCAATCCGGTCGCCATCGACGACCTGAAGATCATCGTGATGATGGTTTACTGGCGATTTGGCGAGGAGCCCGATTCGCTGGTGCTCGACGAACTCTGCGACGACACCGAAGGCCGGCTGGCCCATTGAGCTTCTGCGGGCTCAGCCCAGCAAACGCCCTGGTTCGGCATTGAGCTTTTGCAGCGCGTCGCGGGTGGCGCGCACCGTCAGGGCGTCGCCTTCTTGCGGCGACAACTCGCCGCTGGCCAGCACAGCCGCCAGACGGCCGACCTGTATCAGGAAGTTCGAACCGTCGGGCGACGAGAACAACATGAGCTGACCGCGTTCGCTCTGCCAGGCGAACTGCACCTGGCTGAGGCGGTGGTTGTGCCGCAGCGTATACCAGGCACCCAGCTGCAGGTGCCCCAGCAAGGCCCAGGCGGTCGAGGGTGGCGGATTGGTCATCTCGGCATCGGCCAGCACCTCGATGGACGACGCGTCCACCCCCACCATCAGCTCAATGCTGACCGCGTCCAGTGGCAAACCGCCGAGTTCGCCCTCGTCGGCCACCAGATAGTCTTCCAGGTTGGAGAGCCGCTTGGCCAACGCCTCGATGTGGGCTTGCGCAATCGGCTCGGTGCGGGACTGGAACGCCTCGGCCAGCGTGTCGCTCAGTACCTTGATGCGCCGCTCCTGCTCGCTGGGCGCCAGGCCCAGCATGTCCATGCCGCTGCGCAGTTGCTTGAGCAGCGTGGGCAGGTTGGCAATCACCCGCGCCCGTTCGTGCCGGGTGGGTTTGGCGCTGGCCGCCCACACCA
>CAZANT010000294.1:0-3305 GCA_964486575.1 uncultured Burkholderiaceae bacterium
TAATCCGCCACGTTGTCACCTGTGCGGAGTGCCCTTTGTTTTTGATCATACAAGCTGCTGGTTGGCCAATCTGGCCGCTGATTGCCTGCTCCGTCATCGCGTTGGCGCTGGTGATCGAGCGCTTTGTTTCGCTGCAGACCGCCAAGGTCGTGCCACCCAAACTGCTGGACGAGGTGTTGACTGTGTCTCGCAGCGCAGTGCCCGGGCCAGAGGTGGTGACGCAACTTGAGAACAACTCGGTGCTGGGCGCGGTGCTGGCAAGTGGCTTTCGTGCGCTCAACAGCAACCCCCGTTGCAGCGAAGCCGACCTGCGTGCCAGCATCGAAGCCACCGGCCGACAGGCCAGCCACCAGCTGGAGCGCTACCTGACCGCGCTGGCCACGATCGCCTCAGCCGCACCGCTACTGGGCCTGCTGGGTACAGTCATCGGCATGATCGAGATATTTGGCTCCCAAACCGGGAACGGTGGTGTAACCACGAACAACCCGGCTCAACTGGCACAGGGCATCTCGATTGCGCTGTACAACACCGCGTTTGGGTTGATCGTAGCCATCCCGGCGCTGATCATGTGGCGGTACTTCCGCGCCCGGGTGGACGCCTACCTGCTGGCACTGGAGCTATCGGCCGAGCGTTTCGTGCGTCACCTCAACGGACTGCGCCGGCCATGAACTTCCGCCCACGCGACCGCTGGGGCGCCAGCACCGAGCCCGAGATCAACCTGATCCCGTTCATCGACGTGCTGCTGGTGGTGCTGATTTTCCTGATGCTGTCCACCACCTATAGCAAATTCACCGAACTCCAGCTCAAACTGCCGGTGGCCGATGCCGACGCGCAGCGCGATTACCCGAAAGAGGTGGTGGTTGCGGTGGCAGCCGACGGGCGTTACCTGGTCAACAAACAGCCGCTGAGCGGCCGCGACGTGGCCAGCGTCGCCGAGGCACTGAAACTCGCCGCCAAGGCGGGCAAGGACAGCGTACTCATCATCAGTGCCGACGCGGCTGCGCCCCACCAGTCCGTCGTTACCGTGATGGAAGCCGCCCGCCGCAGCGGCTTGAGCCAGATCACCTTTGCCGCCCAAACCTCGGGGGCCTCCGGCCCGTGACCACCACATGGTTGCGCGCACCCTGCGCCTGACGGTCTGGCCACGCCGCGGGGCGCTGGCCTGCGCGCTGTGGCCGCTTTCCCTGCTCTACTGTGCGCTGGCTGCGCTCAACCGCGCCCTCTACACCTCGGGCCTGCGTTCGCGCGCGCAGTTGCCCGTACCGGTGGTGGTGGTCGGGAACGTGGTGGCCGGTGGTGCCGGTAAAACCCCGGTGGTGATGGCCGTGGTGCGTCACTTGCGCGCGCGCGGGCTGACGGTGGCGGTGGTGTCGCGCGGCTATGGCCGCGGCATCACCGACTGCCGCGAGGTACTGCCCAACAGCCGCGCCAGCGAGGTGGGCGATGAGCCCTTGCTGCTGCGCCAAGTCACGGGGGTGCCGGTGTTTGTGGCACCGCTGCGCGCCGACGCTGCCGGTGCCGCCCTGCGCTGCTACCCCGCGACGCAGGTGATTGTGGGTGACGACGGTCTGCAGCACTGGGCCTTGCAACGCGACGTGAACATTTGCGTGTTTGACGAACGCGGCACCGGCAATGGCTGGCGGCTGCCTGCCGGACCTTTGCGCGAACCATGGCCCCGCGCGGTGGACTTGGTGGTGGCCCACGGTCCGGCGCCCGCCGGCGGCAACGCCCCCGTTTTCGCGAGCGTACGCCGGTTGGCAGCGTACGCCCGCCGTGGCGATGGCCAGCAGATTGCGCTTGCCGAACTGCGGGGTCAGCCAGTGCATGCCCTGGCTGGCATCGCCCGCCCCGAAGCTTTTTTCAACTTGCTGACCGACGCGGGGCTGACGCTCAGCGACACCGAAGCGCTGCCAGACCACTATGATTTTGAGAGCTGGACCGCAAGGAAATACAAGGGCTCACAGCTAATTTGTACCGAAAAAGACGCGGTGAAGCTGTGGCCGCGCTTCCCGGAGGCCTGGGCGGTGCCCCTGATGGTCGATCTGCCCCCGGACTTTTACCGGCAGCTCGATGCGCTGCTCGCGCCAAAGCTATCATTGGCCCATGGACACACGACTCCTTGAACTGCTGGTTTGCCCGGTCACCAAAGGCCCGCTCGAGTACCACCGCGACCAGCAAGAGCTGGTGTCACGCTCCGCCCGGCTTGCCTACCCAGTGCGCGACGGCATCCCCATCCTGCTTGAAAACGAAGCCCGCACCCTGACCGACGACGAGTTGGGGCTGTGACAGGTTTTGTTGTGGTCATTCCGGCACGCCTGGCGTCGACCCGTCTGCCCAACAAGCCCCTGGCAGATATTGGCGGCGTACCCATGGTGGTCCGGGTGGCCCGGCGTGCCCAGCGCTCAGCGGCCGTGCGGGTGGTGGTGGCCGCAGACCACCATGACATCGTCCAAGCCTGTACCCAACACGGCATTGCCGCGCTGCTGACGCGCGCGGACCACCCCTCCGGCAGCGATCGCCTGGCCGAAGCCTGTGAGCTGATGCAACTGCCAGACGACGCCTGCGTGGTCAATGTGCAAGGCGACGAGCCACTGATCGCGCCAGCGCTGATCGATGCGGTGGCCCAGCTGTTGTACGACCGGCCCGACGCAGCCATGGGCACCGCCGCCCACGAAATCCACACACTGGCCGATTTCCAGAACCCGAACGTGGTCAAGGTGGTGCTGGACGCACGGGCGATGGCGCTGTACTTCAGCCGCGCGCCCATGCCCTGGTGGCGCGACGGTTTTGCGCAGGGTCAACAAGCGCTGCCCGAACCCAAGCCGCTGCGCCACGTCGGCATTTATGCCTACCGTGCTGGGTTTCTGCGCCAGTTTCCTCAGTTGCCGCCCGCGCCCATTGAACAAACCGAGGCGCTGGAGCAACTGCGGGCGCTGTGGCATGGCCACCGCATCGCGGTACACATCAGTGCCGAAGCGCCCGGACCCGGTGTGGACACGCCAGACGACCTGGAACGGGTGCGCCAGCTCGTGGCCAACGGCCACTGAGAACCAACCGGTTGGGCTGCCTCAGCGTCAGCCTCAGCCAATTTTCGCGTGCTATTCTTCACAAAAAAGACACAAGCAGAGACACCGGTGGGGCCAACGCTGCAGGCACACCACCGACTGACGATTCAAAAACCATCCGAGGACATCCATGAGACTGATTTTGTTGGGCGCACCGGGCGCGGGCAAAGGCACGCAAGCCACCTTCATCTGCCAGAAGCACGGCATCCCGCAAATCTCCACGGGTGACATGCTGCGCGC
>CAZANT010000295.1:0-3294 GCA_964486575.1 uncultured Burkholderiaceae bacterium
AAAGCCAGCCGCAGCCGCCACATCAGCACGATGGTGCGCCACAGGCCGTGTTGTTCCCAACGGCGGCCGGAGGTGCGGACCTTGTCGCGCAGACAGGCCGGGCGACCCAGTGCCCGCAGGCGGCGGCTCATCGCCACGTCTTCCATGAGGGCAATGGGTGGAAAGCCACCCACTGCGTCAAAGGCGGCGCGGGTCATGAACAGGCCCTGGTCGCCGGTGGCGATGCCGGTGAGGCGCGAGCGGGCGTTCATGAACGCAGCCACCATGCGCAGACCGCGCAGCTGGCCCTCAATGTGCACGTCAAATCGGCCCCAGACGCGGGGGTGAGTGCCTGTGGCCAGTGCGGTGGCGATCAGGCGATCGGCATCGGGCGGCAGCACGGTGTCAGCGTGCAGGAACACAAGGTGCGTGGCATGGCTGGCCGCGGCCCCGGCATTCATCTGGCTGGCCCGGCCGCGGGGCGCGGTGACGACCTGGTCCGCGCCGGTAAAGGCCAGTTCGGCGGTGCGGTCCTGGCTGCCGCCGTCGACCACGATGACTTCTGCCCCACGCGCACGCAGCGGGGCGAGCAAGGCGAGGCGCTGGGCGACCTGATCCGCCTCGTTCAGAACAGGCACCACGATGGACAGGGGGGGATTCATGTTGGCTTGGAAAGGTCGCGGCATACTAGCGCATGGGCAGGCCAGGGCCATGCCATCAACAGGAGTTCAGCAGTGACAGACGGGATAACAATCGGCGTAATGGGCGGCAGCGGTTTGTACGCCATGGAAGGGCTGACGGATGTGCAGGAGCGGGTCGTCAACACCCCGTTTGGTGCGCCGTCGGATGCCATCTTGACCGGCAAGCTCAACGGCGTCCCGGTGGCCTTTCTGGCCCGACATGGTCGCACCCACAGCCTGATTCCCTCCGAAATTCCGTTCCGCGCCAACATTTACGCGTTGAAGGCCTTGGGTGTGCGCTACCTGATGTCGGTGTCTGCCGTGGGTTCGATGAAGGAGAACATCGCGCCGCTCGACATGGTGCTGCCCGACCAGTTCATCGACCAAACACGCCAGCGCATCAACACGTTTTTTGGCCAGGGCGCAGTGGCCCATGTGTCGCTGGCCGACCCGGTCTGTGGCGTGTTGGGCGGCGTCATGGCCGACGCGTTTGCCGAAGCCAAGATCGACGGCGTGACGCTGCACCGGGGTGGCACCTACGTGTGCATTGAAGGCCCGGCGTTTTCGCCGCGTGCAGAGTCCCAGGTGTTCCGCAGCATGGGCGCGAGCGTGATCGGCATGACCAACATGCCCGAGGCACGGCTGGCCCGAGAAGCCGAAATGGCCTACGCCACGCTGGCCTTGGTGACCGATTACGACTGCTGGCACCCGCACCAGGCCTGCGTCACGGCCGAGCTGGCAATTGCCAACCTGCGGGTCAATGCCGAGCGGGCGCAGCAGGTGCTGCGCGGCGCGATAGCTCGGCTGGCGCGCGACAACCCGGTCTCTCCAGCACACACCGCGTTGGCCTCGGCGTTGGTGACGCCGCCTGCAGCCATGGCGCCGGCGGTGAAGGAGCGGCTGCACGCCTTAATTGCCCGCTACTGCTGAACCGGACTACGCAGCTTTACCAATCGGGCCGACCAGGGGCGCGGCCTACAATTCCAGCTGCTTCAAGCAGACCCAACAGCCACGGCCGTGCGTCGAGCGACGACGTGCCAGGAGACCCAAGATGCCCCTCAATGACCCGGCCAGCGCCGACGACAAACGCTTGAAGAAGCTCGAAGAGCTGCGCACCGCCGCCTTGGAGTACCACGAGTTCCCCGCCCCCGGCAAGATCGCCATCGCCGCCACCAAGCAGTTGGTCAACCAGCACGACCTGGCACTCGCCTACTCGCCCGGCGTGGCCGCGCCCTGCGAAGAGATTGTCAAAGACCCTAACAACGCCTTCAAGTACACCAGCCGGGGCAACCTCGTGGCCGTCATCACCAACGGCACCGCGGTGCTCGGCCTGGGTGACATTGGCCCGCTGGCCGCCAAGCCGGTCATGGAGGGCAAGGGCGTGCTGTTCAAGAAGTTCGCCGGCATCGACGTGTTCGACATCGAGATCAACGAAAAGCACGACCTCGACAAGCTGGTGGACATCATCGCGTCGCTCGAGCCGACCTTCGGTGGCGTGAACCTGGAAGACATCAAGGCGCCCGACTGCTTTTACGTCGAGCGCAAGCTGCGCGAGCGGATGAAGATTCCCGTCTTCCACGACGACCAGCACGGCACGGCCATCGTCGTGGGCGCGGCCATCCTGAATGGCTTGAAGGTGGTCGGCAAAGACCCCGCCAAGGTCAAGCTGGTGACCTCGGGCGCGGGGGCGGCCGCACTCGCTTGCCTGGGCCTGCTCGTCAAGCTCGGCATCCCGCGTGAAAACATCTATGTGACCGACCTCGCAGGGGTGGTCTACGAAGGCCGCACCGAGTTGATGGACGAGGACAAGGTTCAGTTCGCCCAGAAAACGGGCGCCCGTTCCCTGCGCGACGTCATCCAAGGTGCCGACATCTTCTTGGGGCTGTCCGCTGGTGGTGTGCTCAAGCCCGACATGGTCGCCACCATGGCCGCCAAGCCGCTGATCTTTGCGTTGGCCAATCCCACGCCGGAGATCCTTCCGGAGGAGGTCAAGGCGGTTCGCAGCGATGCGATCATGGCCACCGGCCGCACCGACTACCCGAACCAGGTCAACAACGTCCTGTGTTTCCCCTACATCTTCCGCGGCGCGCTGGACAGCGGCGCCACCACCATCACAGTGGAAATGGAGATCGCTGCGGTGCATGCGATCGCCGAGCTCGCCCAGGCGGAGCAGAGCGAGGTCGTGGCTGCCGCCTACGTGGGCGAGCAACTGGCATTTGGGCCGGAATACCTGATCCCCAAGCCGTTCGATCCGCGCTTGATGATGAAGATCGCGCCGGCGGTGGCCAAGGCTGCGGCCGACAGCGGCGTGGCCCTGCGTCCCGTCAAAGACATGGACGCCTACGTCGAGCGCTTGCAAAGCTTTGTCTATGCGTCCGGCACCACCATGAAGCCCATCTTCACGGCGGCCAAAAAGGCCGACAAGAAGCGTGTGTGCTACGCCGAAGGCGAAGAGGAGCGCGTCCTGCGCGCCTGCCAGATCGTGGTGGACGAGGGCCTGGCCCGCCCCATACTGATTGGCCGCCCGCTGATCATTGCGCAGCGCATCAAGAACTTTGGCCTGCGCCTGCGCGAGGGCGTGGACTACGACATCGTCAACGTCGAGCAAGACCACCGCTACCGCGATTTCTGGCAG
>CAZANT010000296.1:0-3287 GCA_964486575.1 uncultured Burkholderiaceae bacterium
CATGCCCGCCTACACCTTTGAAGCCATCGACGCCCAGGGCCAGACCCGCAAGGGCGTGATCGACGCCGAAACCGCGAAGGCGGCGCGGAGCACCCTGCGCGCGCAGTCGCTGGTGCCGATGTCGGTAGAGCCGGTCAAAGGCGGCAGCGTGCCGGGTGCTGCCGGTGCAGCCAAGCGCGGCGACTGGAAGAACATCAACATCTACACCAGCCGTATTTTCAATACCACCGCACTCACCATCTGGACACGGCAGGTGGCCGGTCTGGTGTCCTCGGGCCTGCCGCTGGAACGGGCGCTGACGGCGCTTTCGGAAGAGTCGACCGACGAGCGGCAGCGCAACCTGGTGGCGTCGCTGCGTTCCGAGGTGAACGGCGGTTCGACCTTCTCCAAGGCCCTGAGCCAGCACCCGCGGGAGTTTTCTGACATCTACACCGCCGTGATTGGTGCGGGAGAGCAGAGCGGCAACCTGGGGGTGGTGCTGGAGCGGCTCGCTGACGATTTGGAAGAACGCCAGGCGCTGCGTGGCAAGCTGATCGGCGCCATGCTGTATCCGGCCATCGTCACGCTGATCGCCATTGTGATCGTGATGTTTTTGGTGGGCTATGTGGTGCCTCAGGTGGCCAACGTGTTCGCTGGCAGCAAGCGCGCCTTGCCGCTGTTGACTGTGATCATGCTGGGCATCAGCGACGTGGTGAAGAGCTATGGCTGGGCCGCGTTGCTGGTGCTGGTGGCCGGGGGCATTGGCGCCAAGTTTCTCCTCGCCAACCAGGCGATTCGCGAGCGCTTCGACGCCACCGTGCTGACGCTGCCGCTGGTGGGGCCGCTGGCCCGCGGTTACAACGCCGCACGCTTTACCGGCACATTGGCCATGTTGGCCGGTGCCGGTGTGCCAATTTTGAAAGCCCTCCAAGCCGCTGCGGAAACCCTGGGTAACCAGGCCATGCGCGCCGATGCGCTGGACGCCTTGGTCCTGGTGCGAGAAGGTGCGCCGCTGGCGTCGGCCATGGCGCAGAAGAAGCGATTTCCGGGTCTGGTGAGCATGTTCTCTCGCCTCGGTGAACAGACGGGCCAGCTGCCCCTGATGCTGCAACGCGCCGCCCAGCAGCTGAGTGCCGAAGTGCAGCGCCGCGCCTTCGCGCTGGCCACCATCCTGGAGCCATTGCTGATTGTGGTGATGGGCATGGTGGTCATGCTGATCGTGCTGGCGGTGCTGCTGCCCATCATCGAACTCAACCAACTCGCGCGCTGACGCGCCGCTACAGCCATGGCCGCGTCACTCGAAGGGCAACTGGTGGTGGCGATTTCGTCGCGGGCGCTGTTCGACTTCGAGCAGGAAAACGAGGTCTTTGAGCAGCGCGACGACCGCGCCTACATGCAGCTGCAACTGGCGCGGCTGGACCAGCCAGCGAAACCTGGGGTGGCTTTTTCGCTGGTCAAGAAGCTGCTGGCATTCAATCAGGCTGCCCCCGATGGTGCCGCACCTCAGCAGCTCGTCGAGGTGGTGATCTTGTCGCGCAACGACCCGGTCTCCGGCATGCGGGTGTTTCGCTCGGCACAGCACTACGGCCTGCCGATTCAGCGTGGCACCTTCACCCGCGGACAGCCGCCGTGGCGCTACCTGAAGCCACTGCACGCCAACCTGTTCTTGTCCACCCATCTGAGCGATGTCCGGGCCGCACTCGATGCCGGTGTGCCTGCCGCGCAGGTCTACCCCCACTCGGCCCGCGCCAGCGAGGCGCACCCCAACGAGGTTCGAATCGCGTTTGACGGTGACGCGGTGCTGTTCAGCGACGAGGCCGAGCAAGTCTTCCAGCGCGACGGCTTGTCGGCCTTTCAGCAGCATGAAAAAGACAAGGCTGGCCTGCCGCTGTTGGCGGGGCCATTCAAACCCCTGCTGTCGGCCCTGCAGCGGCTGCAGCAGCAGGGTACACCGGCCATGCGAATCCGCACCGCGTTGGTCACGGCCCGAAGCGCGCCGGCACACGAGCGGGCCATCCGCACCTTGATGGACTGGCATGTGGAAGTGGACGAAGCCATGTTCCTCGGTGGTCTGCCCAAAGGCGAGTTTTTGCGCGAGTTCGAGCCGGATTTCTTTTTTGACGACCAGACTGGCCACATCGAATCCGCCGCACAGCATGTGCCGGCAGGGCACGTGGCGTCTGGCATCGCCAACCTGCCGGGCGTGGCACCGTCCTGAAGCCGCGCTGGCCTGATTGCCGCAGGTCGAACTTCGGACGGCTGGGCAGCCTCTGTCTTGCCTTCGCCCGTATTGCATTTACCGAGACACCGCCCATGCACCTGTTTGCCAAATTCGCGTCGTTCACCGCCTTCTGCCGCCAAGTCTGGGCCTTGTCGGTGCCCTATTTCCGGTCGGAAGAGAAGTGGAAGGCGCGCGTGCTGCTGGCCGCCATCGTCGCGTTGAACCTGGCGGCGGTCTACATGCTGGTGCAGCTCAACGAATGGAACAGGGTGTTCTACGACGCGCTGCAGAACAAGGATGCAGCGGTGTTCTGGACACAATTGGTTCGCTTCTGTTGGCTGGCGTTTGGGCTGATCGTGATTTCGGTCTACCGCTTCTACCTCACGCAGCTGCTGGAAATGCGCTGGCGTGCATGGATGACCACCGCCTACCTCGGCCGCTGGTTGGCCAACCAGGCGTTCTACCGCATCGAATTGGCCCGATACGCCGCCGCCCATGGTGCGGGCCCTGACAACCCGGACCAGCGCATCCAGCAGGACCTGAACCTGTTCACCAGTCAGACCATTTCGCTCAGCATGGGGTTGCTGAACGCCCTGGTCACGCTGGTCAGCTTTGTGGGCATCCTCTGGGGGCTGAGCGGTGCGTTTGCCTTTGAGGTGGGTGGCAGCACCTACAGCATTCCCGGCTTCATGGTCTGGGCAGCAATTGCCTATTGCGGCGTGGGCAGTGTGATCAGCCACTACATTGGCCGGCCTCAGATCGAACTCAACTTCAAACAGGAGCGGGTCGAAGCAGATTTTCGCCACCACCTGATGCGGGTGCGCGAGTACAGCGAGTCGATTGCGCTGGACAAGGGTGAACGGGTGGAGAAGCAGCAACTCAGCGCACGGTTTGACAAGGTGCTGGTGAACTACCTGAAGCTCATCAAGGCCCAAAAGAACCTGACCTGGTTTACCGTGGGTTTTGGCCAGGCAGCGGTGGTGTTCCCGTTTGTGGTGGCCGCGCCGCGCTTTTTCAGTGGCGCCATCCAGCTGGGCGAGCTGATCCAGATCTCGTCCGCCTTCGGCCGGGTGCAGGACTCGCTGAG
>CAZANT010000297.1:0-2793 GCA_964486575.1 uncultured Burkholderiaceae bacterium
TGGGGCCCGCCCTTTTTGCAGGACGCCGACGGCAACGACACCCCACACGCCGCCTACTACACCGCCTGCAACCGCAACAAGCGCTCGGTCACCATCGACATGGCCCAAGCCGAAGGCCAGGCGCTGATACGCAAAATGGCGGCGCAGAGCGACGTGGTGGTGGAGAACTTCAAGGTCGGCGGCCTGGCCAAGTACGGGCTGGACTACGAGAGCCTCAAAGCCATCAACCCGCGCCTGATCTACTGCTCCATCACCGGCTTTGGCCAGGACGGCCCGTATGCCGAGCGTGCAGGTTACGACCTGATGATCCAGGCCATGAGCGGCATGATGAGCATCACGGGCAACCCTGAGGGAACACCGGGCGGCGGGCCACTGCGGGTGGGCGTGGCGCTGACCGACCTTTTTACCGGTGTGTATGCGTGCAGTGCCATTCTGGCGGCCGTCGAGGTACGCCACCGCACCGGAGTGGGCCAATACATCGACATGGCGTTGCTGGATGTGGGCATGGCCATACTGGCCAACCAGGCTGCCGGCTTTCTCAATACAGGCAAGGTTCCACAGCGCCAAGGCAATAGCCATCCCAGCCTGGCACCTTATCAGTCGCTGCCGACCGCTGATGGAGCCATGCTGCTGGCGGTGGGCAACGATGGCCAGTTTGCGCGCTTTTGCGAAGCGGCTGGACAGCCCCAGTGGGCGCAAGACGCACGTTACGCCACCAACACCCTGCGGGTTGCCAACCGGGAGACGCTGATCCCCCAAATTGAGGCGGTGACACGCCAGCGCACCACCGCCCAGTGGATTGCGCTCTTGGAGCACAGGGCCGTGCCCTGTGGCCCCATCAACACGGTGGGACAGGCTTTTGCGGATGAACAGGTTGTGGCGCGAGGCCTTACGCTTAATCAGCCCATAGCCCCGGAAAACACTCAATACAACACTATCAATTCAATAGCAACCGTAGCAAGCCCGTTGAGACTGCATGACACCCCTGCCGTAGTGCACCGGCCACCGCCCGCCCTGGGGGAGCATACGCTGGAAGTCCTCACCGGCCTTGGGCTGGGCGCTGCTGACATAGACCGTCTGCACGGCGCAGGCGTGGTGTAAGCCCGCGCTATAGGCGACGCACGTTGCCTCTGCTATCCTGAGGCAAAGTCGCCGTTTTGTGCGACACACCCAGCCCGATGGCATGAAAAAGTCCTTCACACCGGTGCGCCTTCTCGTTGAAGTCAGCGTGACTGTCGCGCTGGCGCAGGCCTTGATCATGCTGGTGCTCCCGTCCCTGGCGCCGGGCCTGACGGGTCTCTCCGAGGGGGGGGTAAATGTAGCGCTGTTGGTCCTGCTGTCTGCGCCAGTCGTTTATTGGCGCTGTATGGCGGCTGTGCAAAGACCGCGCGACACGGCCCATACGCCCGAGGGCGTGCCTGCACAAAAAATCAGCATTCGCACCGCGATAGCTATGACGGCGGCGGCACAGTTTGCCGGCCTGGCAGTCACCGGTGGCGCGGTCATGTGGCTCAAGTCAGATCTGGAAAAAGAGGCACAACTCCAGTTCGACCGGGGCACGGAGCGCATAGAAGCAGAAGTGAAACGCCGCTTCAACCAGCCCTTGCTCGGGCTCAAGGGTGCGCGTGGAGCCTATGCTGCCAGCCAGGATATCTCTCGCACAGAGTTCAGAAGCTATGTCGATTCGCGTGACCTGCCCAATGAGTTCCCGGGCATTCGCGGATTCGGCTTTATCGCCCGTGTGCAGCGCCCTGACTTGGCAGCATTCATTGCGGCAGAGCGGGCAGACTTAGCCCAGGAGTTTGAGGTCAAAACCAAAGGTGATGCAGCCGATCTTTTCGTCATCAAATACATCGAGCCGATTGCGGAAAACCGGGCCGCCTTTGGTTTCGACATAGGGCAGGAAGCGGTGCGCCGCGAGGCCGCAGAACGCGCCATGAACATGGGGCAGCCAGCGCTCACTGGAAAGATCAAACTGCTACAAGACGGCAAGCAGTCACCGGGGGTTTTGTACCTGTTGCCGGTATACCGAAATGGGTCAGACCCCACCACCCAGGCTCAGCATCAGGCCGCGCTGGTGGGGCTGTTGTATGCCCCTATCGTCGCAGCTGAATTGTTCGACGGGTTGGTAGATGTGGCAGACAAAACCTTGCGCATAGAAATTGCGGACGGCGGCAGTATCACTGCGGACAATCTGCTTTTTGACACGGATGGCACCAACGCTGGGGCAACTGCTGAAGAACCCAAGGGTTTCGGTAGCCCCCCGGTCTTGTCAGTATTACGGCCGCTTGCAGTGGGGGGACGCGTTCTGGCCTTGCGCGTCAGCAGCACTCCCGCCTTCCATGCAACACAAGACCGATCCAGTCTGGCGCTGGCCAGTGTTGCAGGTGCATTAGCCAGCCTTTTGTTGGCATTGACCGTGTGGCTGCTGGCGGTCGGGCGTTTGCGGGCCCAGCGGCTTGCCGAGCGCATAACCACCGACCTGAACCGGCTGGCCCGTGTCGTGGAGCACACCACCAATGCCGTCATCATTGCCGACACGCGCATGCGTATCACCTGGGTCAACGAGGGCTTTACCCGCATGACGGGTTACTCTCTGGACGAGGCCAGGGGACGCACCCCCGGCGAACTGTTGGGCAGCGGCAAGACCGACCCACGGACCATTCAGAGATTGCTGACCGCCACAGAGTTGGGCCAATCGTGCCGCGTTGAGGTTTTGAACCGCGCCAAAGACGGACATGATTATTGGGTGGATACGGAGGTGCAGCCAACCCACGATGCAAACGGCCTGCT
>CAZANT010000297.1:2803-3273 GCA_964486575.1 uncultured Burkholderiaceae bacterium
CTGATCGGCTTCATGGAAATTGGCACCGATGTCACCGAACAAAAACAGACCCAAAAGAGGCTGGAGGCAGCGATCCGCGAATCCAGCACCCTGCTGTCCACGGTCGAGCTGCACAACATCGTCTCGATAACTGATCGCCAGGGCACCATCATTGACACCAATGAAGCGTTTTGTGAGATATCAGGTTACAGCCGCGAAGAGCTGATCGGACAAAACCACCGAATTGTGAAATCCGGCATGCAGCCTGACCCGTTCTGGAAGGATGTGTGGGCGGTGATTTCTACCGGAGCCTCACGGCGCGCAGACATCTGCAACCGCACAAAAGACGGCGCGTTGTACTGGGTGGATTGTGTGATCGCCCCCTTTATTGGCGACGATGGCCTGGTGGAAAAATTCGTCTGCATGGGCACAGACATAACCGAGCGCAAGCACAACGAACGCCAGCTGGCCGAAGTGACGAACCGCATGTC
>CAZANT010000298.1:0-3272 GCA_964486575.1 uncultured Burkholderiaceae bacterium
GCCCACGCCCACCTCGGCCAGCAGCGGCACCTTGAGGTCGGCCACGCCCGCCATCAGGCGCGGAATCTCGACCTTGAGCCAATCGACCTCGGCTTCGGGCACCTCGAAGACCAGTTCGTCGTGCACCTGCATGATCATCTTGGTGCCGCGTTGTTGTTCGTCCAAGACACGTTGAACCGCGTTCATGCTGAGCTTGATGAGGTCGGCTGCCGTGCCCTGCATCGGCGCGTTGATGGCAGCACGTTCTGCACCGCTGCGGCGCGGGCCGTTGGGTGAGTTGATTTCCGGAAGGTACAGCCGCCGGCCAAACACCGTCTCCACATAGCCCTTGCTTTTGGCGCTGAGCTTGGTCTCGTCCATGTAGTTCTTCACACCGGGGTAGCGCTGAAAGTACCGGTCGATGTAATTTTTAGCGGCGGTGTTGTCGATGCCCAGGTTGCGTGCCAGACCAAAGGCGCTCATGCCGTAGATCAGCCCGAAGTTGATCACCTTGGCGTAGCGGCGCTGCTCGCTGCTGACCTGGTCTGGCGCCACCCCAAACACCTCGGCCGCGGTGGCGCGGTGCACGTCCATGCCGTCGCGGAACGCGCGCAACAAAGCCTCATCTCCGCTGATGTGGGCCATGATGCGCAGCTCAATCTGGGAGTAGTCGGCGCTGGCAATCAGGCTGCCTGCGGGCGCTACAAAGGCTTCGCGCACCCGCCGGCCCTCGGCGGTGCGGATCGGAATGTTCTGCAGGTTGGGGTCGTTGCTGCTGAGCCGCCCGGTAACCGCCACCGCCTGCGCGTAGTGGGTGTGTACGCGGCCTGTTTGCGGGTGAGCCAACTGGGCGAGCTTGTCGGTGTAGGTGCCCTTGAGTTTGGACAGGCTGCGGTGCTCCAAGATCTTGGCAGGCAGCGGGTAGTCTTCGGCGAGCTTTTCCAGTACTTCTTCGTCGGTGCTGGGCGCACCGGTTGCGGTTTTCTTCACCACCGGCAGGCCCAGCTTGGTGAAGAAAATCTCGCCGATTTGCTTGGGGCTGCCGAGGTTGAACGGCTGACCGGCCAACGCATGCGCCTCTTGCTCCAGCTGCATGATGCGCTGGCCCAACTGGTGGCTCTGGTTGGCCAGCGTGGGCGCGTCGATCAGCACGCCATTGCGCTCGATGCGGTAAAGCGTCTCACTCGACGCGATTTCCAGCTCGTAAATGAAGCGCAGGCCATGCGGTTCTCGGGGGTCGGCCTGCAGGCGCGGCCACAACACCCCGTGCACGCCCAGCGTTTGGTCCGAGTCTTCGCAGGAGTACTCCGCAGCCTTGTCGATGGCCACCTGGCTGAAGGGGATCTGGTGCGCGCCCTTACCGCACAGGTCCTCGTAGGTGATGCCCTGGCGTCCGAGGTGGCGCTCGGCCAGGCTGCTCAGGCCATGCGGCTTGTGTACCTCCAGCACGTAGCTCTGCAGCATAGTGTCATGTGCGTAGCCCTGCACCTCAATGCCATGGTTGGCGAACACGTGCCGGTCGTACTTGACGTGCTGTCCCAGCTTCTTTTTCTGGCCATCTTCCAGCCACGGTTTGAGGCGCGCCAGCACCTCGTCCAGCGGTAACTGGTCGGGCGCATCGCCATAGCGGTGAGCCAGCGGAATGTAGGCCGCCTCGCCCGGCACCACAGAAAAACTCAGTCCCACGATCTGGGCCTGCATCTCGTCAAGCGAGGTGGTTTCGGTGTCCAGCGCCACCAAGTCAGCGGACTGGATTTTGGCCAGCCAGACATCAAACGTCGCCCAGGTGAGGACCGTGTCGTAGCGCACATGGCGCGGGGCGGCAGGCGCCATGGGTGTGCCGAACAGGTCGTCGGTCACCGATGGTGCGGCCTCCGGCGCTGGGGACACGCTTTTGGCCAGACCCTTGAAGCCAAACTGTTCGTAGAAGGTCTTGAGCGCGGGCGCATCTTCCTCGCCGGCGGCCAAAGCGTCGAGCGATGGCAGGCCCGACACATGGTCTTGCAGGTCGCAATCGGTTTTGATGCGCAACAGTGCTCGCCCTTGGGGCAGCCAGTCCAATGCTTTGCGCAGGTTCTCGCCCGCCGCGCCCTTGATCTGGTCGGCGTGGGCGACGATGGCGTCCAGTGAACCGTGCTCCAGCAGCCACTTCACTGCGGTTTTGGGGCCCACCTTGTCCACACCGGGTACGTTGTCCACCGCATCGCCGACAAGGGTCTGGTAGTCCACCATGAGCCGAGGCGGCACGCCGAATTCGGCCTCCACACCGGCGAGGTCGCGCCGCTTGCCGTTCATGGTGTCGATCACCGTGATGTGCTCGTCCACCAGCTGGCTCAGGTCTTTGTCGCCGCTGGAAATGATGACCCGCACGCCCTGTTTGGCAGCAGTCTGCGCCAGGGTGCCGATCACGTCGTCGGCCTCTACGCCGGGCACGTCCAGCACCTGCCAACCCATCAGCCTCACCACGGCGTGGATGGGAGGAATCTGGCTGCGCAGGTCGTCGGGCATGGGCGCCCGGTTGGCTTTGTACTCCGGGTACAGCGCATCGCGGAAGGTCGGACCTTTGGCGTCGAACACACAGGCCGCGTAGTCGGCTGGCACGTCCTTACGCAGCTTTTGCAGCATGTTGACCATGCCGCGGATCGCGCCGGTGGCTGGGCTGTTGGGGTCTCCGGGATTGGCGCGAAGGTCAGGCATCGCATGGAAGGCGCGGTACAGGTAGCTGGAGCCGTCAACCAGCAACAGGGTGCGCGGGGGTGCGGGGTCGGTCATAAGGGCGGCGTGCTTTCAGGTTGGCGGCCAGTTTAATGCGCGACTTGCCCTTCGGCAGGCGCCGCGGGGGGCGGGGTTCTACAATCCCAACACCATGCGCTTCACACCCCTCCTGTGCCTGATCTTTGCCTGCGCCGGCCTGCAGGCCCAGACGCCAAGCCAAAACACGTCCAAGCCGCCGTCCAATCTTGCGCAACCGCTCTTAAAAGCAGAGCAGCCAGCCGCTCATGGTGGATCCCGGGTGGAGCGTATCCGCATCGAGGACGAAGGTGCCCGGGTGGACGAGGTGCGCTACGGCGGCGTGACCCAAAGCATCACCGTACAACCCAAGGCCAACGTGCCAAGTTACGAGGTGCTCCCCAGCAATGGCGTACCGACCATTCCCGGCAACAGCGCAGACATTGGTTCCGGCCAGGGCGCCCGGGTCTGGAAGTTCTTCAACTTCTGAGCCGGCAGCGGCAGGCGTTCCATGGCGGTTTACACCGAAGTCTCGTTCGACGAAGCGGCCTCGTTTTTCCAGC
>CAZANT010000299.1:0-3263 GCA_964486575.1 uncultured Burkholderiaceae bacterium
CCCCCAGCAGCACAAAGCTGCCCAGCAGACCGGGCGACAGGATGTCGCGGGCCGATTGGATGGCGCCCAACTGGGTGCCGGCGTTCACATACACCGCGGTGCCGACCAGCATGCCCAGCTGGCTGACCCCGTAGAAACGGGCCGCGCCAATCGGCGTCAACCCCATCAGCAGGTTGATCAGCCAGAACGGGAACACCGGCACCAGTCGCAGCGTCAACAGGTAGAAGGCGCCATCGCGCTGCATGCCCTCGTTGATGGGCGTCAGGGTTTTGCCAAAACGCACCTGCACCATGTCGCGAAGCAGGTGGCGCGACACCAAAAAGGCTAGCAGCGCGCCCAGGCTGGAGGCGAAAGACACAACCAGCAGGCCCACCCACACCCCGAACACCGCGCCGCCGGCCAGCGTGAGCACCACCGCGCCGGGGACGGAAAAGGCCGTGGCCAGCACATAGACCACGAAAAACACCCCCAGGGTCTGCAGCGGCTGGGCCGTGTAGTGGTTCACTTAGCTGTCCCGGCTAGCCTTCAGGTGGTCCAGCGTTAGCAGTCGCCCGATGTCGAAGTGCTGGTACAGCGCCACGGCCAACAGCAGGGTCAGGGCCGCGGCAAGCCACAGGGCTGTGCGGGGCCGTTTGTTCGGGAAACTAATGCGGTGTGTCGGTTTCTGTGTGGGGGAAGGGGTTGTGGATGGGTCGCCAGCGTACCACCTTACCTTACACCCAACCGGGGCTGGCCTCGTGTCAGCGAGCTACACAACGGGCGTTGGCTGCGACAAAGTGAAAGTCCGCAAACCCCGAGGTGGCCACATCCTGGGTGTTGTCGGTGTCCACCGTGACGGCCAGCTGCACCGGTCTGGCCGACGCTCCGAACAGCCGGGCTGCATCCTGGGCCACGTCGCGCCGCTCCCAGACCCAGTGGCCGGCCTCGGCCGAGCCACTGCGCAGCACCACCATCACAGCCCGGTCGGTATAGGCATTGGGCATTTCGGTGCCCACCGGCTGCCGGTTGTCCCACACGTAGTTGATCGCCGCGTCAGGCACATCGGAACCCCAGAGGGCCCGTGCCAGACGCAACTGGGTGCGCAGGCCAAAGCCCTGTTCCTGCAGCGGGATGCTCAGGCTGACATAGACCCGTGCGGCGTGGTCGTCACCCGACCGCTGTGTCATGTCGGCGCGGGACAGTGGGCCGCTGACGCGCCAGCGCCAGCACAGGATAGGGGTGGCCTTAAGGTCCACCGCCAGGGGCCGGGCCATCAGCGACATGGCGCCTTCGGACAAGACCTCAAGCGCCGTGGCGCCATCCCAGTCGCGCAGGCGGAAGCGGTTACGCGGGAGTTCGGGTTTGATCTGCACCTCGCGCCAGGGTGCTAGGCCGTCGGCAAAGCGCCCCACCCAGACCGGTTCGCCCGGCGGCTTGGTCGGAGCCTCGGCCCGCCCAGGCGGGGCCAGCATCAGCCAACTCAGGCTGGCGGCGACCATCCAGCCCTGCCATTTTTTCAGGAGGTGGCGCGTGGGCAAAAAGTGGCGGGGCATGGGATAAATCCAGAGCAAGAGGGGGTGCGTAACGAGATGCGCTGAGTTGCCATTTTGGGTGACGTCGCCGCACCTGAACAGTTCCCCCAACCCTGGGCGACAGCCCCGCCAAACGCCATCGTTTACGATTTGTCGCCGGTAACCAGTCGGCTTGAGTGAAAACTGCCAGTGAACCGAACCTTGATTCTCTTCAGCTACGACTGGGACCGTCCCGCCTTTGAAGCCCTGGCGGGTGACTGGCCCCAGGTTAGCGCCGGGTTTGACCTCTTCAGTTTCCCCAGCAATGTGCGGCTGGTGTGGTTCGACATCGAGCGTTTTGTGACCCTGCTGGCCTGGCGTGCCAAATGGCAGAAGCTGACCGCGGTGGCCTCCAACCACGAGCAGTTCGGCGCGCTGACCGCGGCCCTGCTGGCCGAGCGCATGGGCTGGCCTGGCACGCCAGTCCATGCCGTGCTAGCCTGCCAGCACAAGCTGTACGCCCGGGAGGTGCTGGACCGGGTCTGTCCTGAAGCCAACATCCCCTTTGCTCGGCTCGACGCCGCTTACGGCGGCCCCGTTCCCCAGGATCTGCACTACCCGCTGTTCGTCAAGCCGGTGAAAGCGGCGTTCTCGGTGTTGGCCAAAACGGTGAACAACACGCAGGAACTGCACGACCACACCCGTTTTAGGCGCCGCGAGCTGTGGGTGATCCGGCACCTGGTGGAGCCCTTTGAACGCGTCATCCGCGACCGCCTGCCCGAGGCCGGCACGGCCCACAGCCTGATGCTGGAGACCCCGGTGGACGCCCCCCAGTACTGCCTGGATGGCTATGTGCGCCAGGGGCAGACGGTGGTGCTGGGCACAGTGGGGGTTCGCACCTACCAGGGCACCCAGGCCTTCATGGGCTTTGATTACCCCAGCAACCTGGACGAGGGCGTCCAGGCGCAGGCCGCCGAGGTGGCCCGGAAATTCCTCGCGGCCATCGGATTCACCCACGGTGGCTTCAACATGGAGTTTTTCGTGGAGCCCCGGACCCGGCAGGTCAAGGTCATCGAATTCAACCCTCGCATGGCCTCGCAATTCTCCGACCTCTACCGCCGTGTGGACGGTGTCGACCTCCACGCGATAGCACTCGCACTGGCGCACGGACGAGACCCAACAACGCTACCACGGCTGGCCCCGACCGCCGCCTTGGCCTCCAGCTTCGTATACCGGCTGTTTGACGCAACCAAGCGACCACACCGGCCCACCGCTGAGCAGAAGGCCACGTTCCGCCAAGCCTACCCCGACGCGGTGCTGCTGGAGTTTCCGATGTCGGCGCGTGAAATCGCCCGCGACTTCAAGTGGCTGGGCAGCCACCGCTACGGCATCGTGCACCTGGGGGGCCAGAGCCCAGCCGACCTGCGCCGTCGCTGCGAACTGGCCAGTGCCTTGTTGGGCTGGGCGGCGCCGCTGACGGGAACCTGTTTGTTCCCGCCAGGTCGAGCAGAAGGCACGGCCAGTCTTGCTGCCAACGTTTTTTTTGAAATGGAAGAAACCCTGTGACACGCCTGAACCCACTAAGCCCTGCAAAAGGCATTGCTGTGATCGCCATGGCGGTCGTGCTCTCCGGCTGCGGTGCCATCAATGCCCAGAACCCCAACTCGCCCTTGGCGCCTGTCAACGCGGTGGCGCTAGATACCGATTCGCGCGCGCTTCTGCGGGGCGCCGATGTGGTCGCCTATTTCACCGAGAACGCCTACCGCCAGGGCA
>CAZANT010000300.1:0-3261 GCA_964486575.1 uncultured Burkholderiaceae bacterium
AGGCCACCCGCGTCAGAGCAGGCGCCCATCATCGGGAGGTCGTTGGCACCATCGCCCACGGCAATGCACTGGCGAGCCTCAACCCCCAGCAGCGAGGCCACCTCCAGCAGCGTGCGGCGTTTTTCGACGCCGTCGCAGATGTCACCCCAGCTTTGCGTCACCACATCGCCTGTGAGGTGCCCATTGGCCTCGGCCAGCAGATTGGCGCGGGCGAAGTCGATGCCCAGCCGGTCCTTGACCCGGTTGGCGAAGAACGTGAATCCGCCGGAGACCAACAACACCTTCAGGCCTGCGGCCCGGCAGGCCGCCACCAGCGTGTCGGCACCGGGGTTGAGGCGCAGCCGCTCGTCGTAAACCCGTTGCAGCGCGGCGATCGGTACGCCCTTGAGCAGGGCCACACGGCGGCGCAGGCTTTCTTTGAAGTCCTTGATCTCGCCGCGCATTGTGGCTTCGGTGATGGCGGCCACCTCGGCCTTTTTGCCGACCGCGTCGGCGATCTCGTCGATGCACTCGATGTTGATCAAGGTCGAGTCCATGTCAAACGCGATCAGCTTGAAATGGCTGAGCTGGAGCGGGGGAGCGAAGCCCTGAACGGTGAGGCCAGGGGCAAATTCGGTGCGCGTCATACGGTGGCTTTGTCGGTGGTCGGCTGGCCCAGGCTGCGCAGCACGTCGCGCACCATCTGGGCTCGGTCCTTGGGATCTTTGAGTTCGCGCTCGATGCGCAGCTTTTCATTGCCCACCAGCTTGATGTGGCGGTTCTTCTGGATGAGATGAATGATTTTCATCGCATCCACCGGCGGGTTGGGCTTGAACGTGATGTGGGTCACACCCGGGGCAGCGTCGACCTTCACTACACCGTAGGGCTTGGCCAACACCCGCAACCGGTGTACATCGATCAGGCTCTGCGCCTGCGGCGGCAGCTTGCCGAAGCGGTCGACGATTTCTTCCAGCAGCGCGTCGATCTGTTCCGGGTTCTTGGCGGTGGCCAGCTTTTTGTAGAAGCTCAAGCGCAGGTGAACGTCGCCACAGTAGTCGTTGGGCAGCAGGGCGGGGGCGTGCAGGTTGATCTCGGTGGTAACCGACAGCGGGGCCAGCAGGTCGGGTTCTTTGCCGTCTTTCAGACAGCGCACCGCCTCGGACAGCATCTCGTTGTAGAGCTGAAAACCCACCTCCAGCATGTTGCCGCTCTGGCTCTCGCCCAGCACTTCGCCGGCGCCACGGATCTCCAGATCGTGCATGGCCAGGTAAAAGCCCGAGCCCAGCTCTTCCATTTGCTGGATTGCGTCCAGCCGCTGCGAGGCTTGTTTGGTCAGGCTCTCCTTGTCTGGCACCATCAGATAGGCGTAGGCTTGGTGGTGGCTGCGGCCGACCCGGCCGCGCAGTTGGTGCAGCTGCGCCAGGCCGAACTTGTCGGCCCGGCTGATGACGATGGTGTTGGCCGTGGGCACGTCAATGCCGGTCTCAATGATGGTGGAGCACAGCAGCAGGTTGTGTTTTTGCGCAATGAACTCGCGCATCACCCGCTCCAGCTCCCGTTCTGGCATTTGGCCGTGGGCCACGGCGATGCGGGCCTCGGGCAAGATCTCTTCCAGCCTGGCGCGGCGGTTCTCGATGGTCTCCACCTCGTTGTGCAGGAAGTACACCTGACCACCGCGTTTCAGTTCGCGCAGCACGGCCTCGC
This sequence comes from uncultured Burkholderiaceae bacterium, assembly GCA_964486575.1. GTDB lineage: Bacteria > Pseudomonadota > Gammaproteobacteria > Burkholderiales > Burkholderiaceae_C > PCRC01. Next base: position 1,684 of record CAZANT010000300.1, read on the forward strand.
GCACCACGCCGTTGCCCTCGTTGCGCACAAAGGTCTTGATGGCCAGCCGGCGCTGCGGTGCGGTGGCGATCACGCTCAGATCGCGCAGCCCTTCCAGGGCCATGCCCAGCGTACGGGGAATGGGGGTGGCAGTCAGCGTCAGCACATCAACTTCCGCGCGCAGCGACTTCATGGCTTCTTTGTGGCGCACACCGAAGCGGTGTTCTTCGTCGATCACCAGCAGGCCCAGGTTGGCGAAGTGGGTTGATTCGCTGAGCAGCTTGTGGGTGCCGACCACGATGTCGACTGTGCCGTCGGCCAGGCCCTTGAGCGTGGCGTTCACTTCTTTGCCTGAGCGGAAGCGGCTGACCTCGGCCACCTTCACAGGCCACTTGGCGAAGCGGTCTTTCAGCGTTTGGTAGTGCTGCTCGGCCAGCAGGGTGGTGGGCGCGAGAAAGGCCACTTGTTTGCCGCCGGTTACCGCCACGAAGCAGGCGCGCAGCGCCACCTCGGTCTTGCCAAAACCCACGTCACCGCAGACCAGCCTGTCCATGGGACGCGGGCTGATCATGTCCTGGATCACCGCATGGATGGCTGCGCGTTGGTCGGCGGTTTCGTCAAAGCCGAAGTCGTTGGCGAAGGTCTCGTAGTCCTTGGGCGAGTAGCGGAAAGCATGGCCTTCGCGCGCTGCGCGCCGCGCGTAGATGTTCAGCAGTTCGGCGGCCGAGTCGCGCACCTGTTCGGCCGCACGGCGTTTGGCCTTTTCCCACTGGCCGCTGCCCAGGCGGTGCAGCGGCGCTTCGTCCGCGCTCACCCCGGTGTAGCGGCTGATCAGGTGCAACTGGCTCACCGGCACGTAAAGCGTGGCTTTGTCGGCGTACTCTAGGTGCAGGAACTCCTGTACTGCGGCGGAGCCGTCGGCGTTATTCTCGCCCAGGTCCAGGTTCACCAGACCGCGGTAACGGCCGATGCCGTGGGCGCTGTGCACCACCGGATCACCGACGTTGAGCTCACTCAGGTCCTTGATCAGCGCCTCGACGTCGCTGACCTGCTCTTGCTTCTTGCGTCGTCGCGTGGTGAGCCCCGCAGCGAACAGCTCCGTCTCGGTGATGAAGTCGATACCGGGTTGCACCCAGCCAAACCCCACGGTGAGTGGCGCCACCGTGATGCCCAGCTTTTCTTCACTGGCCTCGAACTCGGCCAGCGACTCAAAGACAGGTGGCGAGATGGCGCTGGCGCGCAAAAAGTCCAGCAGGCTGCTTTGGCGCCCCTCGCTCTCCGCCAACACCAGCACCCGGTGGGCGCTGTGGCGGATGTGGTCTTGCAGCTTGGCCAGCGGCTCGTCGGCACCGCGCACCACGGCCAGGCCATCCAGCTTGGTGAATTGTGCGTCGTCAATGAGTTCGTTCAGTGCCGGGCGGATGGCCAGTTGCGCGTGCCGGTTGGCCAGCGCAAAAAACTGCTCGGTGCCCAGGAACAGCGCCTCGGGCGGTAGCACTGGGCGCTCGGGGTCTCCATGCACCAGACGGTGGCGGTCTTTGGTGTCTTGCCAAAAGCGCTGGAAGGCGGGCTCCAACTCGCCGTGCAGCACCACGGTGG
>CAZANT010000301.1:0-3257 GCA_964486575.1 uncultured Burkholderiaceae bacterium
ACGCTGTGAATGGCGTATTCACGTTGAACAGCGCTGGCACCGATACGCTGCTGGGTGTCAATACGTTTGACCCTCAAACTTTGCCAGCATCGTTCATCGTTCTGGTCGGAACGCCCACCATCAGTGACAGCAGTTTTGTAGACGTAATGCCCGCTCCCTGACGGGACTGTGGCGTACATTTTGGCGCTGGGGGGGAGACGCCGCTAAAACAATACCTCGGCCCCCGCCGACCCCTGTGCTTCTTTGGCAGCACAGGGGTTTTTTATTGTCTGGGGCTCACAATGCGCGACGGCTCACGGGTGTTTGGGACGATGATTTGACTTCGGTGCCAAGTTTTAAAAGCTGCGTTGGTTCTGCGGGGAGGGGCTGGGCTACGTGGAAACGCGATACCGCTGCCAGACCAACCGGGAAACAGATTGCCGCCCGCCGTGCATCTGTTTTTCTTGGGCGTACAGCAGCCCCCGAGGCTTTCTTGACGAGCCAAGCCAGTACCATGCATAACAAAGGCGTTGTCGATGACTTCTTTTTGACGTGGCTGGTGATCAACAGCTTTGCGTGTTTGCCGAGCGCACTCCCTGAGCCTGGATGTGTCGCGCGCTCTGGATCACCAGCTTCCCGCTCGTTTTCTCCATGCCGAGCCCAACCTAGCCCAGGAGTTATGCAATGGACCGTTTGATTCCCCCCGTCCTTGCCCAAACGCGCAACAGTTTCCTCTACGGAACCAGCCGTGAGGACGTTATCCAGACCGGGGCTGGTAATGACTACCTGCGTGGCTACGCTGGTGACGACGTCCTGGCGGGCGGTACAGGCGCGGACCGGTTTGTGTTCGAGCGCACGCTGGCAGCCAACGGCGTGGACACCATCGCCGACTACCAATGGAGCGAGGGCGATGTGCTGGACCTCTCGCTCGTGGGGTTTGCGCGGGGGGTATTCAACCGCTACCCGCTCAGCGACATCATCCGCCTGGACTACACCGGTGGTGGGGAAGTCCGCTTGCAGTTGGATTTGAACGGCGGTGGCGATGGTTTCCAGACCTGGGCAGTGCTTCAGAACGTGTGGGGCGGGAGTTCGATACGCATACAAGTGGGTAACCTGTGGTTGACGGCTGAGGTGCCGAGCGTTGCTCCGCAGATTCAGGCGTTTCAGGTGGGTGGTGCAGAGATGTTGTCGGTGACCACTGACGAGAACGCCACCGCAGGCCTGTACTTGCCGGGCACGGGCAGCCCAGGCCAGCCAGCGGGTTCCCCACCCGTCGCTGCCACGCCTGGCACCCTGGTGGGCACCAGCACCGCACTGACGGCTTTGGCGCCGGGAGTGATCCATGTGTCGGCACAGCAGACTCTGACCACGGCGGTCTTGCGAGTGTCATCTGGGCTGTATGTGACGGCTCCGGTGTTGGACACGCTGGTCTACCTGGGTACGCAGGGGGCAGATGGCGTGACGGGTACAGCTGCAGCCGACATCGTCTTTGCTTTTGCGGGCAACGATGTGATCAACGCAGGCGATGGTGCAGATACCGTGCAGGGCGGTGCCGGGGATGACACCTTGAATGGGCAGGCTGGTGCCGATCTGTTGAGTGGTGGTGCGGGCGCCGATTGGCTCGATGGAGGGGGCGACAACGACGTTCTGGTGTTTGCCAGCGCGGCGGAGCTCGGTGAGGATGCTTCGGTGATCGGTGGGCAGGGTTCCGACACGATCCGGCTGGACACCCTTGACGCCGCAGTCGAGTTGACCGATGCAGACTTTTCCAGGGTTGCGGGCGTGGAGGTTTTGGCGCTCAACGGTACAGGCGCACACGGCGTGACGCTGGGGAGCAGCGCTGACGCCGCCTTTGCCGATGGCATCAGGGTGACGATCCAGGAGTCGGCCATCGGGCTGTCGCTGACGGCCACGGCTGGCATGACGCGCGCGATCCATGCCACGGGTACGGCCAGTGCCGATGACCTGTTTGGCGGGGCTGGCAATGACACCTTGCTTGGCGGCGATGGCGACGATGGGCTCCGGGGCGGCGGCGGCGCAGACAGCCTGGACGCGGGTGCGGGCGATGACTTTCTGGAGTTTGCCAGCGCGCAAGAGCTGGGTGGCGACATGGCCGTGATCGGGGGAGACGGCTCTGACATCATTCTCCTGTTGACAGAGGGTGATGACGTGACCTTGCTCGACAGTGATCTGGACGGGGTCAGTGGGATGGAGGGGCTGTTTCTCGCCGGTACGGGTGACCTGGCAATCCAGTTGGGGGTGAATGCCAGCACGGCCTTCGCCAATTCCCTGTTTCTTGTCGCCAATGTCGATGCCAAAAGCCTGCGGCTTGATGGCTCGGATGCCGGGTGGACGCAGGGCATTTTTTCGGGCGGAACGATCCATGCTGACACCCTGATCGGTGGCGTTGGCAATGACCTGCTGGCGGGTTATGAAGGCGACGATATTCTGGCCGGTGGTGCTGGTATGGATGGCCTGTTCGGTGATGCCGGCAACGACACCATCCATGGAGATGGTGCCAACGATACGCTGACCGGTGGCGCAGGCGCCGACAGCCTGGTGGGCGGTGATGGAGACGATGTGTTTGTGTTTGATGAGTCGGTGGACATGGCGCTCAGCCTGGTCTATGCAGATCGCAACACGAACCAGGCGCTCGACGATGGTGATTGGCTGGTGTTCGGTGCGGGCGCTGCCGGCGTTGATGTGATTGCAGATTTGAGCTTGGCTGGCACAGACAGGCTTCTGTTCACAGGTGGTGTGTCGGGCGTTGGCAGCTTTGATGTGAATGCCGATGGCTACGGTATCGGTGCCGGTGAGTGGGGCTCGGTCCGGGGGGCGTTTGATGCGGCGCTGGGCCGGTTCACGGTGGATCAGCAAGGTGCGGACATGCTGCTGGGCGTGAATACCTTTGGTAGCAGCTCAACGGCCCTGGTGGTGTTGTCCGGTGTGGTCAATATCGACATCACCAGCTTTGTGAATACGTCATTGCCGTGAGAGCGAATTCAAAGTCTTTTCCCGGCGGATACTCCTGGCGCTGGGCTGGCTGTTTGCCATGGATGTGAAAAGAGAGCGATCTGTGATGGATGCGGAGATGATGTGCTGTTCCCTGGGCGATGGTTTCCGTTGCGGTGGTGACCAGAGTGGGGTTTTGAGGGGTGTGCAAGAGCGTTTCAGTCATGGCGTTTCTGGGGTCTGGGCGGATGTGGGCTCTCGCGGGTGGGGTTGGCTGTGATGAACTTTTCGCTTTACTACGCTGGCGATGCCTATTCGACGGCCAC